>CALEIO010000161.1 GCA_937875885.1 uncultured Clostridia bacterium
CCATATTACCAGATACATACTTGCTGTCTGTTGTGTACTGACCCTTCTGAAGTGCAGGGATTGCACGACGGATAGCATTAAGCTTCTGGATATGCTTTGCAAGAGGATTGTTGAGGGTTGTTGCGACCTTGCCTGTAGCAGTATATTCGCTGAAATCTGTTGCTACAACTGTACCCTCGATGTTATCACCATAGTAAGCTCTGCCTGTTGTTGACAAGGGAGCGCCGGGACCTACGTCGATAACCTGACCTGCCTGGAACTCAATCTCTGAACCGTAGTAAAGACAAGGAATTCCGCGGAATGTAAACATAAGGCAAAGGTTCTCTGCCCATGCCTGAGTACCACCGTTATAGCGAACTGTCTGACATCTGTCAGGACTGTAGTCGTGAGAATCAACGTAAACAACGTTCCAGGTGGAGTCGTTATAGTACTTATCCTCTTCACGTGCTACGTTGTAAGCTTCGCTTGCTGTGTAGTAAGCCCAGTGCATGGGGAAGTCGATAACACCTGTGCCGTTAGCCTGTGAATAATCAGGTGTACGGTATGTAATTCCACTTAAGAATGCATTCTTGCTGTTGTAAGAAACTTCTCTTGTATTATATGCACCGAAGTGGTCAATTGTCTTGCTGTAGTTGGATTCCCAGTTTGTGTTGCTCCAGTTGTTCTTCCAGGCAGAATCTGTTTCTTTCCAGGTGTAGAAGAAGCAGGAGTCGGATGCACCGCCTTCGTTAAATGCGCCGTGGTATCTTGCACAAACTTCGCCGAAGAGATAGAAATTATCAATTGCTGTAAACTTGGGGAAGTATGCATTGTTGAGAGTCCAGCGGTTGATATGCTTTTCTGTATCAAGACGGAAAGCATCAACACCCATATTCACATAGTCAAGATAAGTGCTTGTAAGGTACTCTGCAACCTTGGGATTCTCTGTATTAATATCAACACAGTCACCGGCAATCTGTCCTGCCTGCTCGGTGTAGTTACCCCAGGACTGGGATTTTTCGTGATGATAATAGTTGTTTGTATCGTAGTTATCCTCTTTCATAACCTTGATTCTTGCATCATACTGCTGTGAACCTGTAAGGCTATCGTAGTTGGGATATGCCTTTGCAAGAGTTGAATCGGGAAGAAGTTTCATACAGTCGATGGTCTCCAGATCCTGGATATCATCATACTCTTTCTCAAACATAGGAGCCAGGAAGGATTCACCCAAGTTACCTGAATGGTTCCATACAACGTCCTGAATAATCTTCATATCTCTTGCATGAGCTTCGTCTAGAAGATCCTGATATGTAAAATCAGAGGACTCGTATCTTGCATCTACCTTTGAAAAGTTCATAGCGTGGTAGCCGTGGTAATCATAGCCTGATGCATTTTCTGCAATAGGTGTAATCCAGATTGCAGAGAAGCCCAGAGCTTTGATATAATCCAGTTTCTGTGCAAGACCTTTGAAGTCACCTCGCCATGCAGGGTCAGAATCGGGGTTATTTGCCTTTCCGTCGTCCCAGCAATGAACGTTGTTACCTGTGTCGCCGTCATAGAAACGGGTAGTAATTACAAAGTAGATTGTCTCTTCTCTGAAATCACCACGCTCTGCTTCGATTGTTTCTGAAGATTTGCTCCAGCGACCATTTTTATAGTACCAATCACCTGTGTTACGGGCAAGTTCCTCTGAAAGCTGACCCTCAAGCTTATCGGTACCATCAGTAAACATAATGTTTATCTTTGTGGTATCTGCAAAGGTATATTTGTACCAGTTTGCGCCCGATGCTGTGTCAGCGGTCATCTTAACTCCGGGATATGCTGTTTCCAGATTTTTGGGAAGTGCATTCCAGTAGTAGATATAGGGAGTACCCTCCTCATAATAATAGTGAATAGTGATTCCGCTTGCAGAAGTTTCTGCTATTTCGCTGTCTGCTGCAAAAGATGTATAAATGCCCATTCCAAGGCAAATTGCCAGACACAGCAATAGCGCAACAATTGATTTAATGCGTCTCAATCTCTATTCCTCCTGACTTGTGAATTTTGTTATATGCATATTCAGCACAACTGCACCGAATATTCTCTGTGAATTTACTTAAGGTATGTAAGACCTGAAGTCTCGCCAACTGCACCGTCAATGCCTGTAAAGCCTGTTGCACAGCACACATAAACTCTTAAGTTTGCAGTACCGATAGAAGATACTGTGAGTGTATTGTTTGTAACGTTCTTTACATCACCCGTAATAGCGTCAATATACTTACCATTGGGGATATTCTTGAATGTAGCACCACCTGATACTGAAACAAGTGCCAAGCTGTCTACACCCTCCTTTGCATCGGTAAAGCGGCGGATATATGCCATATTACCAGATACATACTTGCTGTCTGTTGTGTACTGACCCTTCTGAAGTGCGGGGATAGCACGACGAACAGCGTTAAGTTTTGTAACGTGCTTTGCAAGGGGTGAATTAAGAGTGCTCTGCACCTTGCCTGTAGCTGTATATTCGCTGAAATCTGTAGCGGTTACAGAACCCTCCAGATAATCTCCGAAGTATGCTCTGCCTGTGGTTGACAAGGGGGCGTTGGGACCTACGTCCATAATAACACCCTTCTGGAATTCAACCTCGCCGCCATAGTAAAGGCAAGGAATACCACGGAATGTAAACATAAGATTCATATTCTCTGCCCATGCCTGAGTACCGCCTGTGTAACGGGTGCTCTGGCTACTGTCGGGAGAATAGTCGTGTGACTCTACATAAACCACATTCCAGGTAGAATCGTTGTAGTACTTATCAGCTGCCTTTGCAATGGAGAATGCGCCTTTTGCATTGCTGAAACTCCAATGCATCTGGAAATCGATTGCACCCATACCTGAACTCTGTGAGTAATCGGGAGTATGGTATGTAATGCCACTTAAGAAAGCATTTGTTGATGTGGGCTGTCCGCTCATATCCTTATCATACTGCTTGTAGTGGTCAAAGGTAAGGTTCATATTCTCGTTGATTTCTTCGGCGGTAGCGTCCGGGCTGAAGTTCCAGTTATCCTTATACTTGGAATTTGTTTCGTCCCAGGTATAGAACTGAACAGACTCACACACGTGCTCGTTTCTGTACCATACATCGGTTGAACGGCAGCATATTTCGCCAAACATATAGAAATCGTGCTTACCCAACGCACTTGCAGCGCTGTTGATAGCATCGTTGAACATCATATTAAGAGAAAGTCTGGAAATATGACGTACAGTATCTACTCTGAATCCGTCAACACCCATTGCTATATAGTCGGAATATGTATCTGTAAGATACTTTGCTACTGCGGGATGTTCTGTGTTAAGGTCTACACAGTCACCTGCAATCTGTCCGTACTTATAGCTCCAATCGTCCCAGTTAGGGCTCTGCCAATAACCGCTGTGATAGTAGTTGTTGGGATTGTAGAGCTCATGGGTTGACATCTTATTCATTGAATAGTCAGAGTCAGCAGGCATAAGGCCTGTGCTGTTTCCGTTATTTGAAGAATATGTAACATTCTTCATAAGATTAAGTCTTTGCTGATACTGGGTGCTGCCGGGCTGTTCCCAGTATTCCTCCGCAGAAGAAAGTCCGTAAGCATCAAGCAGATAATCTGTGGGAATCATAGACTCTTCCAGCACAGCAAGATCTTTGGTTGTGTCTTTTTCAAACAAAGGACAAAAATAACTTTCGCCGAAGTTACCTGTGTGCTGCCACACAACGTCCTGTATAATCTTCATTCCCTTTGAATGAGCTGCATCAATAAGGTCCTGATATGTAAAGTCTGAAGATTCATAACGTGCATCAACAGTTGTAAAATCCAATGCGTGATATCCGTGATAGTCATATCCCGAAGCATTGGTTACAACAGGTGTTATCCACACTGCAGAGAATCCCAGAGCTTTGATATAATCAAGCTTGTCTGCAAGGCCTTTGAAATCTCCTCTCCAGGCAGGGTCAGAGTCGGGGTTTCTTGCTTGTCCGTCGTCCCAGCAATGTACATTGTTGCCGGTATCGCCGTCATAAAAACGGGTTGTAATTACAAAATATATGGTATCTTCACGAAAATCTCTGTAATCATATTCTCTGGGCACATCGGGATTATAGCTGTACCATCTTCCCTCTTTGTACCACCACTCACCTGTGTTACGGGTAAGCTCACCTGAAAGCTGACCCTCTGCAGTTGAGGAGCCATCTGTAAACAGCACATTGATTTTGGTGGAGTCCTTGAATGTATATTTGTACCAGTTTCCGCCTTCCTGGGTAGAATCTGCAGTCATCTTCACACCGGGGTATGCTGTCTCCAGATTTTTGGGGAGAGCATTCCAGTAGTAAATATAAGGTACAGTTTCGTTACATTTATAGTACACAGTAATTCCTGTGCCACTTTCGGCAGAAACATCGGCTACATCTTCGTCAGCAGCAGAAAATCCGGTAATGCCAAGGGAAACAGCAAGAGCAAAAACAAGTATTAAAGCAGCAAATCTTTTGAGTTTACTCATAAAGTTTCCTCCTTACCAGGCTACGTTCATTCCTGCAATATATTTCTGAATGTAGGTTGCATCCTTGATTGTAAGGTTACCGCTACCATCAACCTCTCCGTTTTCAAGTCCCTGTTCTGAAAGTTCAATAATATCAGCAATGTGCTTCTGAATTGCTGTGGTATCGCGGATATTTACAACTCCGTCGCAATCAGAGTCACCCTTAAGATATCCACCAACAATGGGATCTGTAGGAACGGGATCTGTAGGAACGGGGTCTGTGGGAACAGGATCTGTGGGAACGGGATCTGTAGGCTCGGGATCATCTGTCTTTTCGGTAACTGTGATTGTTGTGCTCTTCACAGTCAGAGTTCCCTCTGCATCCTTTACTGTCACCTCTACAACATATGTACCTTCAGCGTTAATCTCAAGAGCATAAGCTGCAGAAGAAGAGAAGTCCTTAACAGTTTCTCCGTTAACCTTGAAACTGTATGTGTAAGGTGCCACACCGCCAGATGCGGTTGCGTTTACGTTTACTGTGTAGCCTACTTCTGCCTTGCCTGATGTGCTGACTGTAGCGTTAAGCTCACCGGGTGCTGACAACTCTGCAACACAGTTATATTTATACGTTCTGGTAACTGTTGTGTTATCTGAATTCTGAACAGAAATTTCGATTTCATATTCGCCAAGGTCAGAAGGAGTAAACTTATACTGACTCTTGGTTGTGTAATAAGGAACGTTTGCAATCTTGCCTGCGGGATTCTTGATCTTCACCTTATAGAAGAGAAGATTTGTGCCTGTGTTACCGCCGCCTGCAGTTACATCAATTACAGCTTCCTTACCTTTTTCAAGCTCGTTGTTCTCTGAATTTGTGGGAGTAACGCTTACAGACTGAACAACAGGCTTAACCTCGGTTTTAATGTCGTTAACCTTAAAGGAAGCTGTCTGGCTTTTCTCATTTCCCGCTTCATCCTTAACATAGTAAGTGATTGTGTAAGTACCTGCTGTTTCGGGTGTCCATACAACAGAGCTATCTGCGCTGTAATCGCTTACAACCTTGGTTGTGTTGTCAGCTGTAACATTGAACTTGTAAGAAAGTGCGCCCTCACCGCCACCTGCTACAATAGAAAGGTTAACATCCACACCTGTGTACTGAGGAGTTTCAGGAGTAGCATACACGCCCTTTATATGAAGCTGACTGGGGTCATAGAGAGTCCATTCGCCTGTTTTGTTGTTATACATCTGACCTGAACCCATATTTGTAAGGTTAGCAGTCTGGGAGCCTGAACCATCGTTGAAGATAACAAGCTTATATGAGCCCTCATACTCAAGCATCCATATATCGTCGCCAATGTTGGTTGCTGCCATACCTGGCCAGGATTTGTTCTGGTCAGAAGAGCCTGTGGTCCACATATAAACATTAACAGTGCTCCAACCTGCATCGTTCTTGCAATAAATTACGCTGTTGCCCTCTGATACTATGGGAGCAGCGGGCTGTGTTTCAACGGGAGCAGTATGTGCAGGAGTTGTTTCTGCAGGCAGAGAGTCACCACCCTCAACCTCAACAGTTGTCCACGCACCGGTGCTGTTATTATAACAGCTGCCGTTACCCTGATATGTCATATCAGATGTCTGGGTACCGCTGCCATTATTGAAAATAACAGAATCCCAGTCACTTGTAAGGGTATATGACAACAGACCATCATCGGTTGTGGTCATTTTTTGACCGGGCCAACCTCCGTTATCTCCTGTGCCGTCTTTCCACATATAGCAGTAAACCTCAGACCAGCCTGCTGCATTTTCGCAGAAAATTGTGTCGCCGGTTGCTGCTGATACCGAGGGGATAACAGCAAAAGAAACCATAGACATCAGCATAACCAGAATCAATAGGAATCCGCTTATTCTGTAATTTTTTCTTACCATAACAATTCCTCCTGTAAAAGAATTATTTAACAATTACCATATACGTAGCCTATACTACTATACATATTAATTATACATATATGGTTATATTTTATTATTCTGTATAAGCAATATAACAATGTGCAAATAGCCAATGTTTTTATTCCTGTTTTATACAAGATATATAGCATTTTTTTATCCTGGATAATACAAATTTATCCCGGGCACAGGAGTTTTGCAAACAAAAAAGGACAAAGCCATACCTGACCTTGTCCTTTTAAGTAATATTCAGTTAAAATCCGTATTTACCCTTAATCTTATCCCAGTATGCCTTGAATGCCTGCTCATTCTTGTTATCTCCGTAATTGTAGTACACAGAATCTTTAATCATATCAGGCAGATACTGCTGGGGTACATAATGGTCGGGGAAGCTGTGAGGATACTGATAAAACTGTCCCGGATTCTTGTTATCCGCTCCGTCAAAATGCTTGTTCTGCAATGTTCTGGGAATTGCACCTGCTTTTCCCGCTTCAACATCTGCCATTGCAAGAGCTATAGCGTCGTGGGCAGAATTTGACTTGGGTGCAAGACAAACCAAAATTACGGCATCAGCCAGCGGAAGTTTTGCTTCGGGAAGTCCCACCATCTGTGCTATATCCACACAGGACTTGACAATGGGAATTATCTGGGGATATGCAAGACCAACATCTTCACAGGCACATACCATAAGACGTCTGCAGGCCGAAGGCAGATCTCCTGCCTTGAGCAGCCGTGCAAGGTAATGTAATGCCGCATCCGGGTCTGAACCGCGCATACTTTTCTGGTAAGCGGAGATAACATCATAATGCTCATCGCTGTCCCTGTCATACCTGAATACGCTCTGCTGGGAAAGCTCACCTGCATGTTCCTGAGTTACAGTTTTGACTCCGTCTTTTTCGGGAGCGGCAATAACACACAACTCAACTGCATTCAAAGCTTTTCTTACATCTCCCGAACAGGAAGATGCAATTATTCTTACAGCTTCGTCGGATATATCAATATCCACATTCTTTTCACGGGAAAGAAAATCTACAGCACGTCTTACAGCAGGCTCCAGCTCTTTTGGCTCAACAGGCTTGAACTCAAAAACCGTACTTCGTGAAAGTATTGCATTATATACATAAAAGTAGGGATTCTCTGTAGTTGATGCTATAAGCGTAATTCGACCGTCCTCAATAAACTCAAGCAGGGTTTGCTGCTGTTTCTTGTTGAAATACTGAATCTCATCAAGGTACAGAAGTATTCCTCCGAAACCCGAAAAAGTGCTGAGCTCCTGTACAACTGCTCTTATGTCAGCTGTGGAAGCTGTGGTGCCGTTGAGTTTCTTAAGGGTTCTGTTGGTTTTTTTGGCAATATAAGTCGCCAGCGTGGTTTTACCCACGCCGGACGGTCCATAAAATATTAAATTTGGAATTTCGCCGCTTTCAATTATTCTTCGCAGAGGTTTGTCCTCTGCAAGAAGATGCTTCTGCCCTACAATATCCTCAAGGGTCTGTGGGCGGAGTCTGTCGGCAAGAGGTGATGACATAACGTCCCCTTCTCTCCAAATCAGTTTTAGTTTTAATTATGCGTACAGGGGGAACTTGTCGCAGATAGCCTTAACCTCTGCAATGCACTTCTCCTTGTTGCCCTCAAAATCTTCGATAACCATAGTGATAAGGTCAGCGATCTTGATCATTTCCTCTTCACCGAAGCCACGTGTTGTAACTGCAGCTGTACCGATACGAATACCGCTTGTTACGAAGGGACTTCTGGGCTCGTTGGGAACAGTGTTCTTGTTAACTGTAATGTTAACCTCATCAAGTCTTGCCTCGAGCTCTTTACCTGTGATTTCGGAATCACGGAGGTCAAGGAGGAGCAGGTGGTTGTCTGTACCACCGCTTACAAGCTTGTGACCACGTGCAACAAGAGCATCTGCAAGAACCTTACAGTTGCTTACAATCTTCTTACCGTAAGCCTTGAAATCATCAGAAAGAGCCTCGCCGAAGCAAACAGCCTTTGCAGCAATGATATGCTCAAGAGGACCACCCTGGGAACCGGGGAAGATAGCCTTGTCGATTGCCTTTGCATACTCTTCCTTGCAAAGAATAAGACCACCTCTGGGACCTCTGAGGGTCTTGTGAGTTGTAGTTGTAACAAAATCACAGTAAGGAACAGGACTGGGGTGTGCACCTGCAGCAACAAGACCTGCAATATGAGCCATATCTACCATAAGATATGCGCCAACCTCGTCTGCAATTTCTCTGAACTTCTTGAAATCGATAACTCTGGGATATGCAGAAGCACCTGCTACGATAAGCTTGGGCTTACATTCCTTTGCAATTTCAAGAACCTTATCATAATCGATAACATGTGTCTCGGGGTCAACACCGTAAGGAACGAAGTTATAAATCTTACCGGACATATTTACAGGTGAACCGTGAGTAAGGTGTCCGCCCTCTGCAAGGCTCATACCCATAACAGTATCGCCTGCTTCAAGCATTGCAAAGTAAACTGCAAGGTTAGCCTGTGCACCGGAGTGAGGCTGTACGTTTGCATGCTCTGCACCAAAAAGCTCACAAGCACGCTTTCTTGCAATATCTTCTACGATGTCAACACACTGACAGCCACCATAGTAACGCTTACCGGGATAACCTTCAGCGTATTTATTTGTCAGGACTGTACCCATAGCAGCCATAACTGCAGGAGAAGCAATGTTCTCGCTTGCAATAAGCTCAATGTTTCTGCACTGTCTCTGGTACTCCAGATCCATTGCATCTGCTACCTCGCTGTCGAACATGCCGACAAGCTCAATGTTCTTTCTTACGTCCATAATCTTTCTCCTTATATTTCCTGAGTTGATACAACTCGTTTTAACAATTTATAGAAGTCATCCAGAGTGCGCAGGGTTCCTGCTTCATTTCGCAGGGATGCGGCTCCGTGAAGACCTTTGATGTACCAGGCAACGTGCTTTCTTGCCTCTCTCATTCCCACATCTTCGCCCTTGTATTTGCATAGCAGTTCTATATGTCTGCGCATAACGTCAAAGCGCTCACAAAGAGTAGGATCGGGAAGAAGCTTTCCCTCGGTCATATAGGCATTTATCTGCGAGAAAATCCAGGGATTGCCCAGAGCACCTCTGCCCACCATAACCAGGTCACAGCCTGTTTCCTCATACATTCTTACTGCATCCTGTGCAGTGCATATATCGCCATTCCCTATTACAGGGATATTGACTGCATTTTTTACTTGTCTGATTATATCAATATCCGCAAAGGGCTTGTACATCTGCGCTCTTGTTCTTCCGTGAACAGCCACCGCAGAAGCACCTCCTGCCTCACAGGCAAGAGCAACGTCCACTGCATTTATGTGTTCATCATCAATACCCTTGCGGATTTTAACTGTTACAGGTACGGGAACAGCTTTTCTGACTGCCTCTACAATTTTACCGCAAAGGTCGGGATTCTGCATAAGCGCACAGCCGCAACCGATAGAGTTAACCTTCGGCACGGGGCAACCCATATTGATATCCACAAAATCAGGATTATACTTAAGAGAAAACTCTGCGGCAAAAGCCATTGTATCAGGCTCACAGCCGAAAAGCTGTACTCCGCAAGGTCTCTCTGATTCTGATATTTCCATAAGCTCGGCACTCTTTTTGCTGTGGTAAGAAATACCTTTTGCGCTTACCATCTCTGTTGTGGTAACAGCTGCACCAAAGGATGTACACAGCTCTCTGAACGCCCTGTCTGCCACTCCTGCCATAGGAGCAAGAGAAGCAAAGCCATCTATTTTAAGGTTTCCGATTTCCATATTATTTACGTTTTGTATTCTGATAGTATTTATCGTTAAGAAGTCGCTTTTTACCTGACATTTTATCGCCTGTGGAGTAGCGCTGTTTACCGCCGCCGCGATAAGCCTTGGTCTTGGTGGTAAGCAAAACTGCCAGAACTACGGCAATACCCACACCAATGCAAATCCAGGCAACAAATCCCCAGAAAAGCGCAGGCTCATTTTCCTCTTTAACATCTCCGATAACATCGGGAATGATGATATCCTCGGGAGGTGCTTCGGGCAAAGACTCCTTGTAAGTGGGCTCGGGTCTTGTTTCTGTAGCAGCTTCTGTGGCTGACTCTGCAGTAGTTTCTGTGTCCTCTGTGGTATCCTCGTAGGTATCCTGTGTTTCATCCTGAAAATAATAATCAGTTGTTTCTTCCACATAGGACTCAATAGCGTATGTTTCTTCCTCGTAAGCAGGATAGGTTTCTGCAAACACACCAAAAGATGACATCAGAAACAGTACCAATGCTACTGCAACAAATATTGACTTGTTAATGAATTTATTTTTTTTCATTCCTAAAACTCCAAACACGTCCCTATTATCCACTTCATTATACCAAACTATTAATTGCTTTGCAATACCTTTGCCAGTACATTTGACAATAATTCGCCTGTATAAACAGCTTCTGCCAAAGTATTTGCGTCTGTACCCACCTCTATAAGCAAAGAACCGTTGTTTATATTCATATTATATGCAAAGTTTCCGAAATATAGGGGACGTGTCATACCGGGATACATATTTTCTGCTGCGTCCTGAATTTTCAGAGCAAAAGTCAGGTTATCCTCCCAGAAAGGAAAGTCGTAATAGCCGTCGGGGTCATAGCCCGCCATTATCATAATCTGGGCAGCTTTTTTGCCGTTGTAAGTAAATGTAGGCTTTACCTTTCCCCCATTTTCTCCGTAGCTGATGCTGTCTCTGTGGATATCAAGCACTACCTTTATACTCGGATATTCCTTAATGTATTTCTCCATTGTTTCATAACTTCTGTAGTAAGCACCATCATAAACAGGATCATCGTGAAATTCTGTGGCATGTATTGCTCCTATCCCTTGTTTACGGAGTCCCTCGGCAATGGAAAGTCCGACTCTTATCATATTCTTATTCTCATCTGAACTTCGAGGATAGAAACTTTCGTGATAATACCCCGCGTCATAAGTAAGGTAACTTTCGCTTGTATGGGTGTGCACAATAAGCACCTGTGGCTCGTTGCTGCTATCTGTCTGAAAACCCAAAGAGCGGGAAAGATAATGTCCGATATCCAGATTGAATCCGGTGGAATTCTTCACAAAAAAGCTGTTATATCCCAATTCTCCCGTAGAATATTGAGTTTCTACAACAGGGTAATGCTTTTCATCAGCATACAAATCTGCCGATTCCTCAAACACCGATATATTCTGCATTTCATCGGCTGTTGCTTCGTCTGATGTCCTCATCTGCACAGCACTG
>CALEIO010000162.1 GCA_937875885.1 uncultured Clostridia bacterium
GCGGTGATAACCAATATGGCAAAGTATTATGGAGAAAAAACCCCATGGACACTCCAGGATATCGGTGCCAAGATGCGTATGTACTTCCAGCTCTATCTCTACTATCACGTAGCCGGTAACGATCCTCAGTTCTACCCCAAACTCTTCAAACTATTGCGTGACGACCCTATGAAGAAATTGGGTAACAACCAGGATAATTATGGTCAATACGATCTTTTGCACTTTGCCGAAAAGTGTTGTGAGGCATCGGGTGAGGATTTGACAAAATTCTTCGAAGCATGGGGATTCTTTGTACCAATGTCTCGTAATGTCATAGGCGACTATGGTGATTGGACTATCAGTTCAACCACCCGAATGATAAACCAGACAAAGGAAAAAATGGCTAAGTACACCAAGAAAGCAGCAGCCATTGAATTTATCGAAGACCGTGTAGCATACTCGGAACGTACCGATGGCGGCGAGGGTTATAAACTGGAATATGTACCCGGAAAATTCGGTGAAATGGGACAATACACAGCCTATTATCCCGACTCTTTGGGTATAACCGCAAGCGGTTACATATATTCGAAATCAGGAAACAAGATAAGTATTTCAAAGGGTAAGAATGCAGTAGGCTTCAAGGTGTACGACAGTAAAGGTTCTCTTGTAACATTCGCCAACAGATACGAACTTGAGATTCCCGACGAATTCCTTGCAGACGAAATTTCAATAGTGGCAGTGTCGGCAAACGGCACAGAGGTTGTAAATGCATACGACGGCTCAAAGGCTGTTGTTCAGAATGATAAGGTTACATTCTCTGCAGGTGCACACGGCACAATTCTTGTTGAGGCTGCTCAAGCTACAGAGCCCACAACCCAGGCAACAGAGCCTGCTACAACAGCTCCCGCTACAACTGCTCCTGCTACAACAGAGCCTGCTACAACAGAGCCTGCTACAACAGATGCAACTGAAGCAACAACACAGGCTACAGAGCCCACAACAGCAGCTCCTGTTGAGACTATCCTTATGGGTGATGCAGACGGCAACGAAACTGTAAACGTAAAGGATGCTACTGCTATCCAGAAATACGTTGTAGCACTCATTAACCTTACAGATAAGTGTATAATGGCTGCTGACGCTGACGGCAACGGCAACGTAAACGTAAAGGATGCTACTGCAATCCAGAAATATGTTGCAGGTATGGACACAGGCTTTGACATCGGCAAGGTGATTGAGATTACACAGACCAATCCCACAGAGCCCACAGAGCCTACTACCGAGGCAACAGAGCCCACAACCGAGGCTACAGAGCCTACTCTGGGCAACACAATTGACCTTACACAGTTGGATGCTAACGTAATCGTTCTTATGAACACATCCTACGCTACACCTTACACTCACACCTGGACAACAGGTGCAGGCGGCTACGACGAGTGGCCCGGCACTCCTATGGAGAGCCTTGGCAACGGTATGTACTATACCCTTGTTAACAAGAATGCTGATATGATTATCTTCAATGATGCAAACGGTCAGCAGACAGCAGACCTTTCAATCCCCGGCAACTTTGCTATCTTTGACGGCGCTTCTAACAGCTGGGTAGGTTACCTCTCAGATTATGTGGACGTTACAAAGTTCCCCCTGGATCCCTCTTTGCTTCCCGGTGCTACCGTTCCCACAGAGCCCACAGAGCCTACTACCGAGGCAACAGAGCCCACTGAACCCACAACACAGCCCACTACAGAGCCCACTACACCTCCTGCAGATAATACAATCGACCTTACACAGCTTGACTATAACATCATCGTTCTGAGAAATACAAGCTACGCTTCACCCTATACTCACACCTGGACAACAGGCGGCGGTCCCTTTGACAAGTGGCCCGGCACACAGATGAAGAGTCTGGGCAACGGTATGTACTATGCAGAGGTTAACAAGTATGCTGATATGATCATCTTCAACGATGGCAACGGTAATCAGACAGATAACCTTGTAATCCCCGGCAACTTTGCAATTTATGATGGCTCCACAAACAGCTGGACAGGCTACCTCTCTGACTATGTGGACGTTACAAAGTTCCCCCTGGATTCTTTTGAAATTCCCGGTGGTTCCACAGGTAATAACCCCACAAATCCCAACCCCGGTAACACAACATTGAGCAATAAATTCGTTGCAATCGTTTATTGTGAGGTTTCCGGTACAGATGACGCTTCCAGAAACAAGGAAGTTGAGTTCTCTGCAGATGGTACTCTGACCTATAATTTCGCAGGTGACAGTTACGTGTTTGTTCGTAACTATGACACAGGCGTGCAGTATTGCACAGATGGCTGGTCAAACTTTGCAAACCCCGTTACCCTTGTAAACGAAAAGAACCTGACAGGAACCTTTGACAAGATGTATGTTCCCGAGGGTCAGCACACTCTCTGCCTTGTAGACAACGGAAACGATACTTATACACTCAGTTATCAATAAGTGATTGTAATTGAATTGAGTGATCAATAAACAAAAAACGCCTCTCCCGATTGATTTCGGAAGAGGCGTTTTCTTGTGTGCTTTGATATGTGTTTTTGCTCTTGTGCGCTTTTATTTTGTGTGTTTATAAGTTCTATGTACTTGCGGGGTTATTTTCTGAACCAGCGGGCAAGGGGAGAAAAGAACTTTTTGTAGTTTGTGCAAGGGTAGAGGATGTATGCCAAAGGCTTTACGGAAAGCAGAAGAGTGAGTGCAACGGAAATTACAAACACAATAGCTATAATGTAAGCAGAGTTTAAGTCTGCCAGGAGTTTCTTGAGAAGCAATGTCTCCAGCACAACCTGAATCTGTCTGTGCAGAGCGTAAACTGTAAGGGTGTTTTTGCCTGTGTTTGTAACAAGGGGAAGGTCTTTGTCGGGCATAAGCGCCAGTACGCAGAAGCTGACAACTGCGGACAAAGCGTAGCAGCCAAGACGGAGCAGAGCACCGTAGGGCTTCCAGTTTGCGCCGAATTCATAGTAGGGATTGTTGCAGGTGAGCAGATAGCGGAGATTGTAAATTCCCGGCATCAGCAGATAAAGTGCTGTGAGTATGCCTATGAGCAATACAAGGGATGAAATCTGTACCCATTTTTTGTTGGTAACGGCAAGAAGCTTGTCTTTGTCTGTAATGCAACCCAGGTAAAAGAAGGGGAAGAATACAAAGATACGTGAAAGCACAAGGGTGTTGCCTATTGTGTCTATATAGCCCACTGCACAGGCAAGTGCCACAGATGCAACAAGCACCTTTTTGGGGTTAAGATTGCGCAGGGCGTGGGCAATTATCAGATGTGCCGCCATTGCAAAAATGTACCAGGCAACTCCGTTTTCGGCATAGAGATTCCATTTGGGGTTTCTGCCGCAGTAATAGTTTGTAAGGTATGTGGTGCATTTGATGAAGAATCCCAGCAGGAAAAATGAAAATACCTTGCCGAAATCAAAGGGAGTACGGTTGATAGCCTTTTTGGCAAAGAGTCCGCCGAGAAACACAAACAAAGGCATATGGTAGGTGTAAAGCCAGACGGAAACCCACTTTACAGCCTGGTGTGACATAAAGGGTGTCAGTCCGTGACCCAGCACCACCATAAGTATGAGGAATGCCTTGGCATTGTCAAACTTTGCGGTGCGGACAGGACAGAGGGAGCTGTTATTCATATAGATATGACCTCCTGATGTTCTGCAGATTTTACGCTTGTAATTATAAGAGCAAAAGTCGGATTTGTAAAGAAAAAAGATGAAAAAATAAAACCCACGACGTATAGCCGTGGGTCTTGTTTTAGTTATTTATGTTTTTGAGCTGATTCTGATTTATTTCCACCAGTGTGTCGCAGATTGCAATTTTACGGATGATGCTCTGCATTGCACTGTAAAGCTCGGAATCCTCACGATAATCGGCAGGGAAGATGAAGTTTACTCTGTCGCTTATAAGAAGCTCCTCTACCTTGTGGCGCTGACCCTGGGGGTAAACAGCAATTGATGTGCCGCCGTAGGCCTGCATCATCTTCATACAAGGTACGTCAGAAAGTCCGTCGCCGATGTAAATCATATTGGTGAAGGGGACACGCTTGGAGTCGTCGGGCATTGAGCGGTTAAGGTCAACATCGTTGGAAACATCAAGGACACCCTTGTTGATTCTGTAAACAAACTGTGTTTTGTTGGTGTAGTTAACAGCTGTTTTTGGACATACAGCGTCGCCCTCTTCGTTGTAGTAATATTCACAGGCGAAAATCTCTTTGAATTTGTGGGAGATGGAGGTGCCCTCGATAATCTCTTTCATACCTGATGAGATTATGTAGTGCTCAATCTGAACTCCCTGGGATTTTCCGTATTCATTTATGCGGTCAAACCAGGAGCTGACACCCTCGAAGAATTCAACGGACTTGCCGTGAGAGAGCAGAGCCTCTCTTCTTAAGGGTTTGCCGTGGCGGGCAGATTCGCGGATTGCTGTGTACATATACGCCAGAATTCCGTCCATCTTCTGCTCGGAGCCGAAGTCGTTGGCTGCCTGCCAGAAATCTGCGGTTTCCATCCCAAGGCTTGGGATTAGGGCATAGTCCTGCATATCTCGTGTGCTGAGGGTTTTATCAAAGTCGTACATAATAGCGATGATTGGTTTATCGCTCATATTACCGCTTCCTGTCAAAGAATTTTGCTGTGGTGATTATTACTTTGCCTTGTAGGTTGTAACCTCGATTGTTGTAATCTTAACGTCCTCTTTGGGTTTGCTTGTTTCCTCGTCAACCTCAACAGCGGAAATCTTGTCTACAATGTCCATACCCTCGATAACCTGTGCGAAAACTGTGTGGCCGCCTGTGGAGCGGAGTGCGCCGTCAAGGTGGATGTTACCGCCGTTTTCCTCATAGAGAGCCCAAACCTCGTCGGGGATTGCATAGCTTAAGGGGTGGATGCCGCCAACGTAGCCCTCGATGAAAGCGTCAGCGTCTGCATACTGAGCAACAAAGCTCATGCCGTATGATGCAACGTACTGGTTGTACATATCCTTGTACTGCTGGTACATCTTATCGTAGTCTACCTCATCACGCTTGAAGCTGTCTTTGCCTGCTGTGTTGATGAAGAACTGTGAGCCGTTTGTGTTAACACCGGAGTTAGCCATTGCAACAGAGCCGCGGATGTTGTAGAGAGTGTTTGCAAACTCGTCCTCAAAATCTGTGCCGAAGCTGCTCTTGCCGCCTGTGCCGTCGCCGTTTTCGTAGTCACCGCCCTGAATCATAAAGTCATCAATTACACGGTGGAAGATTGTATTGTTGTACTTGCCGTCTTTTGCAAGTGTGAGGAAGCTCTCAACTGCCTTGGGAGCGTTCTCGGGGAAGAAGCGGAGTGTAACATCGCCCATTGTTGTGTGAATGATTGCGATGTCGTCGCCCTCTGCGGGCATCTCCAGCTGATAGCCGATTTCGTGAGCTGTGTCATCTTTGATGTTTGCGTTGAGTGTGGGCTTTGCAGCTTCCTTGGTACAGCCGCCAAGCATAAATGTGCAGCCTGCTGTGAGCATTACTACAAGAGCAATGCAAATGATTTTTGTGAGTTTCATAAGAATTTTCCTTTCTGAAATAAAATATACTGAACTGAAATTACTCTGCGTAGAAGTAGGTAATCTCAATATATTCCACAATTACGTCCTCTGCGGGCTTGTTGGAGGAGTCAACCTTAACCTTTGCGATTGCATCTACAACGTCCATACCGTCAATAACCTGTGCGAAAACTGTGTGGCCGCCCTTTGCACGGAGTGCGCCGTCCAGGTGGATGTTGCCGCCGTTTTCAGAGTAGAAATCGAGCACCTCGTCGCTTACTGCATAGCTTAAGGGGTTGATGCCGCCGCAGTAGTTGTTGATGAAGTCGGGGAGTGTGGGGTAGAGGGATGTAACCTCTGTGCCGTATGCATCAATGTACTGCTGGTAAACATCGCTCATCTGCTGATAAGCTGAATCGTAGTCTGTGATGTTTCTGTCAAAGTTTTCAGCCTTTGCCTGGTTGATGAAAAACTGTGAGCCGTTTGTGTTTTCGCCGGAGTTTGCCATAGCAACAGAGCCGCGGATGTTGTAGAGAGTGTCGCAGAATTCATCCTCAAAAGCTGCGCCATAGATGCTCTTGCCGCCTGTGCCGTTGCTGTTTTCGTAGTCACCGCCCTGAATCATAAAGTTGTCGATTACACGGTGGAAGATTGTGTTGTCGTACTTGCCTTCTTTTGCAAGGGTAACGAAGTTTTCAACTGTCTTGGGAGCATTCTCGGGGAAAAGGCGGAGTGTGATGTCACCCATATTTGTGTGGATGATTGCAATTTCCTCGCCGTTTTCGGGAAGCTCAAGCTGATAGCCGATTTTGTTTTTTGTGTCGTGCTTTACGTTTGAGTTAACCTCGAATCTTACTACCTCTACCTTTGCTGATGTAGCAGAGGGAGCAGTAGTAGCTGTTGTGTCCGTTTCTTTGCCACAGCCGCCCAGTACAGCCACGCTGCCAAGGAGAATTACTGTTGCACAGGCAAGGGACATAAGTTTTTTGAGTTTCATAAAAAATTGTCCTTTCAAAGGTTTTGTCCTGATTGACTACGGATAAGAGAATGCTGATTTTGGGATAAACATACCCTTATACAATAGATATTACTATTTTACATTATTTGTCTGAATTTTTCAATAGAAATTTATGTGAACTTTTTGTGTAATATTGCCCCTTGTGTTTTCATAGAAATGTTTATGAAAGAAATAATTTCGGAGGCGTGGAATATGACGGACTTTTTACCTGAAGGATGTCTGATGGAAAAAAGAGAAAACAATATGTATCTTGAGAGTGTTTCTTCCCTTTGCGATGCATACAGAGAGGGGAGAATTCTGGAGGCAAGGGCAACTGTGTGCGATTCACAGCACAACCTGACTGTTGACCTGGGGTGCATCAAGGGACTTATCCCCAGAAAAGACGGTGCTCTGGGCATAAAAGAGGGCAGAGTAAGGGATATTGCGGTAATCTCCCGGGTAAACCGACCCGTAAGCTTTGTGATTACGGGCTTTGACAGGGACGAAAGCGGTGCAACCGTGGCGATTCTTTCGCGTGAAGCTGCACAGCAGAGGTGCCTTGAAAGGTACGTAAGCGCTCTTTCTGTGGG
>CALEIO010000163.1 GCA_937875885.1 uncultured Clostridia bacterium
TCTCGTTGTCGCCCTTACAGATAGCGAGAACGCGAACGTTCTTACCTGTACCGTTGGGGAGAACGATAGCACCACGAACCTGCTGGTCAGCGTGACGGGAGTCAACGCCCAGCTTTACGTGAAGCTCTACTGTCTCGTCAAACTTAGCAGTAGCAGCCTTTACGCAAAGATCAAGTGCTTCGTCGGTATCATATAATTTGCTTCTGTCGATGAGCTTAGCGCTGTCGACATACTTTTTACCGTGTTTCATAAAAATATTTCCTCCATTGTTAGGTGGTTAAGCGGATATTTCCTCCCACCCGGATAAATTAGCAAACAATCAGTCTTCTACTGTAACGCCCATGCTACGTGCTGTACCTGCGATCATGCTCATAGCAGCCTCGATGGATGCAGCGTTAAGGTCGGGCATTTTTGTCTCAGCGATCTTTCTGATCTGCTCGCTGGAAATCTTTGCAACCTTGTTCTTGTTAGGAGCACCGGAAGCCTTGTCAATTCCACAAGCCTTCTTGATGAGTACCGCTGCAGGGGGAGTCTTTGTGATGAAAGAGAAAGATCTGTCTGCATAAACGGTGATAACAACAGGAATAATCATTCCGATGTCGTTCTTTGTGCGCTCGTTAAATTCCTTTGTGAACGCAACGATATTTACGCCGTGCTGACCGAGAGCCGGTCCTACGGGGGGAGCCGGAGTAGCTTTTCCGGCAGGAATCTGAAGCTTAATAAAGCCGATTACCTTCTGAGCCATATGCTTGTTGCACCTCCAAAATTCGTGGTTGATGGCGGAGCATCCTGTAAAATTTAATGCTCCTCCCACAAGGGATCCTTATGACCCCTCTGATAAAAAGCCTTCTGTGCTTTTTATACCTTCATTAATCTGTAAACAGTTCAGCCTGATTCAGC
The DNA here is from genome assembly GCA_937875885.1 of uncultured Clostridia bacterium. Lineage (GTDB taxonomy): Bacteria > Bacillota > Clostridia > Oscillospirales > Acutalibacteraceae > Ruminococcoides. The sequence continues at coordinate 901 of CALEIO010000163.1, forward strand.
TCAAGCTCAACCGGGGTTTCACGTCCGAACATTGAAACAATAACTCGAACGTATTCTTTCTCGACGTTCAGCTCGTCTACAACACCGATGAAGTCCTCCAGAGGACCATCGATAATGCGAACGCTGTCGCCGACTTTGTACGAAACTTCAACAACGCGAGTCTCGACACCCATCCTGTAAACCTCAGCCTCGGTAAGAGGAACGGGTTTAGAGGAAGGACCAACAAATCCTGTGCAGCCGCGAATGTTGCGAACTACATACCAGGTTTCATCGGTATAGATCATCTTAACGAAAACATAACCGGGATAAAGCTTGCGCTCTACCTCTTTGGTCTTTTCATCCTTAATCTCTGTTACTGTTTCTGTGGGAACCTTAACCTCAAAGATCATATCCTGAAGATTGCGGTTCTCAACAGTAGTCATAAGATTGGATGCTACCTTGTTTTCGTAACCTGAATATGTGTGAACCACATACCATTTTGCCTCACCTGACACAGTTACTTCACCCTTTCAAATCGATAAAAGTCAAAGTTCTTGTAATCAGTTAGGGCTAACTCTCATAACTAAACCGAGCAGAGCATAAAGACCCTGATCGAGTGCGAAGATGAGAACGCCTGCAATTAAGATAACAAGCAGTACTACACCAAAGTTCTTGGTAGTCTGAGAAACAGTGGGCCAGGTGATCTTCTTCAGTTCACCGATACACTCACGAAGATATTTGAACAGCTTCGCGAAAACATTAGATTTCTTCTTGTCAGCCATTTCTTTAACCTCCGTGATTACTTTGTTTCCCTGTGCAGAGTATGCTTACGGCAGAATCTGCAGTACTTGTTCATCTCAAGTCTGTCGGGATCGTTCTTCTTGTTCTTCATGGTGTTGTAGTTACGCTGTTTGCACTCTGTGCATGCTAGAACAATTTTCACTCTCATTGATAACGGCACCTCCCGTGTTTTTTCGGAATATTCCAGCCTCCCTCAAAAAGGGCACAAAAAAATAAGCCCCTTTTACGAGGTAGAATCATTGTATCACAACTAAATCAAGTAGTCAACACTTTTTTGAAAATTTGTGAACCTGATAAAAACTACTGCTTCTCGCACAATTACTATGTGCAAGATTCCCTGTTCAAGGTGGATTCTGCCGGTTTTCTGGTCTTATTATCTCATTTGCATATTGCTTATACATTATATAATATATAAAATCCCATTGCAATCCCCTTTTGTTGTTGATATACTTTAAGTAGGATTTCACGGGAGGGCAGAGTATGCTTCACATAAGACCTGATTATTACGACAATTTTAGTTGCATTGCTGACAAATGCAAACACAACTGTTGCATAGGCTGGGAAATTGACATAGATGAGAACACTGCTGAATACTATAAAAATGCATCCTGCACCCTCAGCAACCGATTCGCATCCTCCATAAACTTCAGTGCCCCCACTCCCCACTTCATACTGGCAGAAAATGACCGTTGCCCTTTTCTTAACTGCCGCAACCTGTGTGACATCATAACACACACAGGTGAAGAACATCTTTGCACCATCTGTGCAGAGCACCCCAGATTCCACAACGAGCTTCCGGGCAGAATCGAAAGCGGACTGGGTATGTGCTGCGAAGAAGCGGCAAGGATTATCCTCTGCAAAAAAGAACCTGTCACGCTGTTATACGACGGAGCAAATGTGTGCGCTGATGAAATAATCGACCTGAGAGATAAAATCATCCTCACTCTGCAAAACAGAAGCAAGCCTGTCTTACAAAGGCTTCAGGATATGCTCCGTATATGCAGCGCACCCGCTCCTGAATCAGACAAAGATTTCTGGACAGATGTTTTCCTAAGGCTTGAAAGGCTCGACGATGTATGGACACAGCACCTCACAAACCTAAAAGCCTGTGATATCCGCAAACACGCCACAGAATTTGATGCCTACATAAATGAAAGAGAAACCGAATACGAACAATTCTGTGTTTATCTGGTTTATCGTCACTTTGCCAATGCACCCGATATGTACGAAGCACAGCTGCGGGCTATGTTTGTATATTTATCCTACTTCATACTGAGAAGCCTTGCCACAATGCTGTACACACAAAACAAAGCATTCACCACCGAAGACCACATAGAATTATGCAGACTGTATTCTGCAGAGATTGAATATTCCGACGAAAACCTTTACGCTCTGCTGGATGAGCTCTGCTGACTATTACATTAATATATAAGGAGAGATAAAAAATGAAATTAAACATCAACTGGAATGAACTTCTGAATAAGCTTATAGAATTTGTTTCCTCCTGGGGAATCAAGCTTCTGGCAGCAATCTTTGTGCTGATTCTCGGTGCCAGACTTATTAAAATGTTCAACAAATGGCTCAAAAAATCCCCGAAACTTGAAAAGCTGGACACAAGTCTGCGCTCATTTCTTGCAAGTTTCTCAAACATTCTGCTTTACTTTGTACTTATCATCATAGTTGCATCAATCCTCGGAATCCCCGCTACATCCTTCATCACCATTCTTGCTTCCTGCGGTGTGGCCATCGGTCTTGCTCTGCAGGGCTCACTCTCAAACTTTGCAGGTGGTCTTATGCTGCTTATGTTCAAACCTTTCAAAGCAGGAGATTTCATCGAGGTTTCAGGTGAAAGTGGTACTGTTGCAGAAATTTCCGTTGTTTACACAGTAATCCTCACAGGTGACAACAAGCGCATCACAATTCCCAACGGTACTCTCACAAACTCCGTAATCAAAAACTACAGCGCAGAAAAAATCAGACGAGTTGACCTTAATTTCAGCACAGCATACAACTGCGACATCGAAAAAACAAAACAGGTTATTTCTTCTGTAATCTCTGCACATTCCCTGATACTTTCAGACCCCGAGCCCCTGGTAAGACTTTCTGCTCACGAAGACAGCGCTCTCACTTACATTGTTAGAGTATGGTGTAAAACAGATGACTACTGGACCGTAAACTTTGACCTTACCGAGCAGATTAAAGAAGCATTCGATAAAAACAACATCGAAATCCCCTACCCCCAGATGGATATTCACATTAACAATCAATAACAAAAAGGCTTGTCTGCACACAATCAATGCAGGCAAGCCTTTCTATTATATATATATATCACCATATAAAAGGAATTAACCGATACTTAACTTTCTCTTTATATTCCTTGTAGCCCTTAAGCTCCCTGGAAAGCATTGCTTCTTCATCCTTAATGCGGGCAGCAATAATAAAAGGATACACAAGGAAAATCAAAAATCCGTAAAGTGAGCCCAGCACAAGGGGCATTGACAAAAACAGAATTATGGTTGCGCTGTACATAGGATGTCTGACAATCCCGTACAGACCTGTATCAATAACCTTTTGCTCCTCCTGCACCTCAATAGTACGGGAAAGATAGGTATTCTCCCTGAGCACCTCTGCATAAACCACATAGGATAACAAAAACAGTACCGATGCCACCACACAAGCTAAACGTGGTAATGTGTACCAGTTAAATCTGAATCCAAGACCTGCCACAACAAACCCTGCAATAAACATAAGTCCGCTGAGCTTTACAACTATATCCTGTTCTTTACGCTTTTCTTTTGCAACCAGTCTTTTTGCAAGGAGTGCCGGATTTGCAAACATCATCACAACACCTGCCGCAAACATCGGCACAAAGAGTATTCCCATCAGAACCCACCCCTTTGCAAAGCAGAGTGTGCCTGCAGGCAGAAAGATGAAAGCACCCACCAGCACAACACCCAGAACAAATTTAATTATCGCCTGAAAAAACAATTTTATTGTCATTGTACACCTCAAAAAACAAATAAAACTTAATTATATTATTATACCACAGAACAAAAGAAAAAGCCATAGCCCTCTTGACAAGTAAACTTGGCAATGCTATATTATTATTTGCAAACAAAACTTGGCAAAGGAGTTTTCAAAATGAATAAAGAAGATATACTTGCAAAAAGCAGGGAAGACAATAAAAATGCTGACGAAAGAGAACTGCAAGTTCGTTTAAGAGCCAACAACATAGCAAAAGCCATAGGTGTTGCAGTTGCTTTTCTGCTGGTGTTTGTTGAGGGTGTGTTTCTGAACAGACCTGAAATCGGCTGGACTGCTATGACCATCGCATTTGCAATGAATACTCTGGAAACGTGGATTGTATTTTTTGCCACAAAAAAGAAAACAGAGATTTTCACCCTCATACTCAACCCTGCAATTCTGGTTGGCTCAATCCTTATGCTCATAAAGGTGCTGCTGTAAGATGAAAGAATCATTGACACTTAAAAACCGAATTAAAGAAACCCGAGCAAAGTCTGGCTTATCCCAATCTCAACTTGCCGAAATGGTAGGCGTATCACGCAATACCATAAGTTCCATTGAAACAGGACAATTCAGTCCCACCGCAAAGCTTGCATACATTATATGCATTGCTCTGGACAAAAAGTTTGAGGAACTCTTTTATTTTGATTAAAACGTAAAAATATCACATAAGGTCTGCTTATCTATTAAAGAAAAGCAGACCTTTTAGTTTATATCATTTATTTTTTCTCTGTAAGCAAACGGATTGCATAGTCCGCATAAGGAGTTCTAACCTGACCACGTCTGGTAACCACAACGGGCTGACGCGAGTAGGTGCTGTTCTTAACCACATACAAAGAAAGATTATTGTCAAGATTCTGGCTGTGAACAAACTGCAAAGGCAGCAATGCCACACCCACACCTGCACTTGCCATATTCCAGGCAGAGGTAACACCCATCACCTCAGCTGCAATAGCAGGATAAACATCGGTTGCTGAACACAAGCCGTCAAACAGCTGACGCAACTCCTGACCGGGACTCAACACTACAAAAGGCAGATCCTTCACCTGCTGAAAATCCACTGCAGGGAAATCCCCTTCAGCAGCCACAGGCAATTTCCTCACCATACTGTTG
>CALEIO010000164.1 GCA_937875885.1 uncultured Clostridia bacterium
GGTTATTGCACAGCTTCTCAGCTATGCCGAAGAGAGAGACACCTGGCACATTGCTCCCGACAACCGCGAGGGTGTGCGTGTATCCTTTGATGCAGACAACGGCGACGGCTGGTTCCTGCTTCGTCTTTCCGTTCACGATCCCATTATGCCCCTCAACATCGAGAGCAACTCCGAGGGCGGCGTAGAGAAAATCCTCGCTCACCTCAATGACTTCTGGAAAACAACAGAAGGTCTCGACATCTGATATAACTTAACACAGGAGATATCCTTATGAAAAGATTAATTTCTCTTATTATGGCTGTTCTTATGCTTGCAAGCCTTTGTGCATGTGCAAAGAACACCACCACAACCACACCCACTAACACAGAGCCTAACACAGAAGAGGCCACTATGTCTCCCTCTTACTATGTGAACAATCTGGTTTTTGGTGAGCATTACGACACATCCTACTCAAACGAATCTCTGAAAATTGGTTTCTCTCTCCCCCCTGAGTGGTCAATCACAAACACCACAAAACTGGCAGAGATGAACGAGATGGATGAAGAAGAGATGATTGCAAACTTCCATCAGGTTATGAAAGACCACGAAACTGCAACAATGCTTTATGCAGAGAGTGATGATGGTGCAAGCAGCATTGAAATTATTGCACAGAATCTTGAGGCTACAGGTCACAAGACAATCACCGCTGATGAATATATGGAAATCTTCGAAGAGCCTTACAGAGAGAGCCTTGAAGAAGAAGGTGCCACAGACATCATCGTTGCTCCCTCTACTGTTTACATCTCCAACATAAAACACACAGTGCGCCTTGTAAGCTACACTATGGATGATAAAAAGGTTTATCAGGAGCAGGTGCTCTTCCCCTTCACCGACTATATGGTGCTCGTAATTATGACAGGTGACACAGAAACAATTCTTAACAGAATCTATTCTCTCTACTGATAAAATCAACAACAAACAAAAAGCTCCTCAGCAGGACCTGCAAAGTCCCGTTGAGGAGTTTTATTTTATGTAAGTTTATTGAGTTTTCGTTTTTTTACAAAGGTTATATACAGATATAGTCCAACCCAAACAAGGGTTGTAAGGCTTATCCATTGGGAGGTGGAGAATATCCAGAGTCGTCCTCTGATTTCATCTCCGCGGAAGAATTCCAAGGTGAATCTTACCACCGCATAGATTATCAGATAAACAAATATAAGTCTGCCTTTTAAGCGGTTTTTACTGCAAAGCCACAGCATCACAAAAAAGATGACTACCAGGCACATAGCCTCCACAAGTTGTACAGGAAGACGCTTTGCGCTTTCTCTCATTCCCTGTGTCAGCACTCTGCCGGCAATGCCGTGCTCCCACTTCATACCATAGCAGCAACCGGCAAAAAAGCAACCTACTCTGCCAAAAGCGTGGAATAAAGGAATTGCCACCGCAAACAAGTCGCTCATATCTGCCAAAGGATATCTTCTGCTCTTTGCAAATAGGAAGCCTGCTAGCAGACCTCCGTAAAGTCCACCGTAAAAGACCATACCGCTTACAATTGACCAAAGGTTTCCGAGAAAATCCCAGATATCTCTGTAGTAGCTGTAATCTCCGAAAATCGTGATTATATCTTCTGCTCTTGTTATAGCGTACAGCAGATGTGCACCCACAAGAAGTCCAAAACCTGCTACCAGAGCAGTAAAGATAAAATCGTATTTATCTACCTTTCTTTTCTTGCAGATACCAAGAGCAACAAGACCTGATGCAAAAACTCCGATTATGGATATAATTCCATACATCGGCAGACTTACACCAAAGATTTCTACATAAGGCAGCATAGCTTATCTCCTGCTGTCCAGAAAGCTCTGGAGGATAACCGTCGCCGCTACCTGGTCAACAACAGCCTTGCGCTTTTTGCCGCGTGTGTTTGTATCGTTAAGATATCCGTGAGCTGTGATGGTAGTGCATCTTTCGTCCCACAGCTTAACCTCCAGAGAAAGCTTTTCTGAAAGCTGCTGTGCAAAATCTCTGGCATTCTTTGCACTTTCTCCCTCGGTTCCGTCCATATTCTTGGGAAGCCCCACTACAATAAGCTCCGCCTTAATCTCTGTGGCTGTCTGTGCCACACTCTCAAGGAGTCGCTCTCTGTTGTGCTCACTGATCACCTTAACGGGAGAAGCAAGATATTCTGTTTTGTCAGATGCTGCAATGCCTGTTCTCGCCTTACCAAGGTCAACTGCCATTATAACCATAATAACCTCAATCTTTATCCAAAGGATAAGTAATCCTTATTTTCTTATTCATACTCGAGGTAAACCGTTACCACATAAAACTCGGGACTTTCTGTAGTGGAAACGTAGTTTTCCTTAATCTGCACTCCCGTAAGCTGTTCATTTGCTCTGCTCACACAAGTGAAAATTGCATAATCGCCGCTGTAGAAGAGATTATCCACAGCATAGTCAAAGTCAAGATAATCGGGGTCGATATAAAGGTAAACCGCCTCTTCTGCCCCGTATGCAGCAGAAACCATTCTGCTTGCAATTCTGTCTAAATTTTCATCATCAAAACCGGTAACATCTACTGTATTCTGGGAATAGAACGCTCCGCTTGTGTTGTCGCACTCGGGAATAAACATATTGAAATTCACCGCAACATTTGTGTCACCGCCACAGATTTCATCCTCTGAAAGTTCCCAGAAAAGAGGTGAAATTGTGTGGTCAATAAGCAGCTGTTGGGTTGTTATATTGAAATGATCGTAGTCTGTTTCACCATTATCGTTATCATCCCAGGTAACGTCAAGATAATACCAGTCACCATCAATGTTAACACAGTTCCACATATGAAGATCTTCGTTGCCCACACCTGAAACATAGTAGGTTTCGATTCCACTGAGGGACAGAAGCACCTGCATTGCACGGGAGTAACCCTCGCACACAGCGTTGTAATCCACAAGACCGCCAAGGCTTGTGTAAACCCTGAATTTATCTGTCTGTACATCAGAGGTATCTGCATAAGTGCAACGCTGTGCAAACTCATCGTGAAGATATAACTCTCTGTCGTACATTCTCAGGTTTTCAGGCATACCGGAGAATATGTCGTTGATATTCTTTCTCATTGCCCTTGCTTCCTGTTCAATTTCAGAAGCGCTGAGTCCTGAATTAAGCTGAAGGTATGTGAGGGTGTTTGTGGAGTAATAGGCAAAACTGCTCTCAAGCCAGAACACCTGGGGGTGATCCATTGAGTAAGCAGAAATTACCAGATGAAGCTGTGCTTCAGAGAGCACATCGCCATAAAGAGTCACGGGATAAATTGTATAGAATCCGTCTTTGGGCTCTTCAGAAATATACCCTGCATACTGGTCAATAAGCTCGTAGCACTTTTTCTCTTTTTCAGAGGTCAGGGACTCGTATCCTTTTGTAAGCTGCACTGAATTGTATAGGGGATTTGAAAACTCCACCACCGACATATCCACCCTGTCATAGCCCTCCACCTCAAGAGGTACAGTTTCTGTCTGCACAGAGGTTGTGGGTTTCTCTGCAGGAGTAGCAGGTGTGGTTGTGCCGTCGCAAGCGGTCAATGTCATAATCAGCACAGCGCAGATTGCAAGAGCAATAAATCTAAGCTTCATAATATCTCCCAAAAGTTAAAGTTGAAACGAAGGGACAGCTTACGCTGCCCCTTCTGAATAAATACAAGATAAATTACTTGGAAAGTCTATCCTTAAGTGCTGTGAGCTGATCTGCAAGCTCCTTGGGAAGTCTGTCGCCAAACTTCTCGTAGAACTCTTCGATACCTGCTGTCTCGCCAAGCCACTTCTCGTTGTCAACAGCAAGAATGCTCTTAAGAACATCGATATCCATATCGAGACCCTCAAGGTTGATGTCCTCTGCTGCGGGAACATAACCGATAGCTGTCTCTGTAGCCTCTGCCTCACCATTGCAGCGCTTAACAATCCACTCAAGAACGCGGAAGTTGTCGCCGAAGCCGGGCCAGAGGAAGTTGCCCTCGTCATCAAGACGGAACCAGTTTACGTTGAAGATCTTGGGAGCGTTCTCGCCGAGGAGTTCACCCATATCGATCCAATGCTTGAAGTAGTCGCCCATGTGGTATCCGCAGAAGGGAAGCATAGCCATGGGATCACGACGAACAACACCTACTGCACCTGCAGCTGCTGCTGTTGTTTCAGAAGCCATGATTGAACCTACGAATACACCGTTGTTCCAGTCTTTGGACTGGTAAACGAGAGGAGTGCATTTAGCGCGACGGCCGCCGAAGATGATAGCGGAAAGGGGAACGCCTTCGGGATTATCAAATTCAGAAGAGATGCAGTGGCAGTTCTTACACAGAACGGAGTTGTTTCCGGCTTTACGGATAACACCGTAAGACCTGTTGACAATGTAATGCGTGAGCAGGTAGCAAAGATGCTCTGGTACTGCATAGTGATTGCGGACTGATTGAAAACCGATTACATCAATAATAACGGGGCATTTCCCGATGTCCCGTTTGATGTATTTTTACATTCGAAATCACGAAAGGAATAACCATGAACAATACGCTATATGTCATTATTCCATGCTATAATGAAGAAAAAAACAAACTCTTTATGAGGTGTAAAATGGATTTTATTTCTGAAAGTATTGAGGAAATTGGGCGCGAAAATAATTGACTCTTTTATGGAACTAATTAACTTATATTTTATGGAGGAAATATATATGATGTATTTAATATTATTTGTAGGGTTGGTATTAGGTATGATTTATGATCTTACTAAAACAAAAGTTAATGCGACAGAGGATGCCGATGTAGTAACGGTGGAAATAAAAAACGCAAGCGATATTAATATCGTGTTGGACTAATATTTAAACCGGAGAGCTACATTGGCTTTCCTTTTTTCTTTCTCTATATTAATTCTAGCTTAGTTTATTCTATCCTAGATTAGATTCATATTTTCAGTACGCAGGTTACCGGAACAAATGCTAAATTCATATTGTAAAATTTCCCGGGAGGGATTTTTGATAAAAACATTTCATATTTAGAAAGGAGGTATATATGGAATATTTAATAATG
>CALEIO010000165.1 GCA_937875885.1 uncultured Clostridia bacterium
ACTTTGTCTTGAGCCACTTTGCATCTGCAACGTCATAAACCTTGAACTCATACTCGCCTTTAGCAAGTTCAACTGTTGCGCTGTATGTACCGTCGCCCATATCCTCGAGAGCTGTACCTACATCCCAACCGCCGAAAGCTTCGCCTCTGAGGTAGTATGCAACGTCACCCGGTACTGTGGACTGTGTTGTAGATTCAACTATAAATTCCCACGTAACTGTCCAGCAATTCTCCTTGTCCTCCACAGGCTTGTCAATTGCATACACTCTGCCATCAACAATATCTGGAGCCTCTACGTTATATGTGCGCTTATTGTCACCCTTATTATTCTCGTCTACATATGTACCATCTGTGAACTTTATGAAACCTGCATCAGCAGGAACATCATAAGAATATTTGTTTCCCTCAAAGAGAGTCATCTCATTACCGGGATAAGCTTCATAGCCCTCATAAACATTATTTTCTGCATTCATTACATATATAAATGCACCTGCCCAATCTTCGGGCTTTGTGAAATACACGGTGATGGTCTGGCCATCATCGGGGACATCTGCTGACTCAACAGCAGCTACGCTCATTGCAGGAACCATGCCAAACAGCATCAGGGTTGCAAGCAACAGAGCAATTACTTTCGAATACAACTTTTTGTGCATAAGAAAACCTCCTTATAATATGCTGATAATATCATACAATATTATCGAAAATCAGTCAACACTATATATAGTTTTAAGAGGTTTTTTACAAAAAAATCCGCCCCTGCGGCATTAACAGGAGCGGAAATTCAATTCCTTTAGCTCGGAAGGAATACGTATTCAGAATTTATTCTGCAGAAGAAGTGAGCCGTCAGAATCAAGCCTGATTCTTGCGGAGTCTGTCCAGCTCCTGCATAAAGGTGTCTGCATCCTCAAAGTTCTTGTAAACGGACGCAAAGCGTATGTAAGCAACCTTGTCCACATCCTTCAGCAGCTCCATTACAAGCTCACCGATATGCTGGGATGTAACCTCTCTGTCGTAGCTGCTCTGGAGCTTTGACTCGATGGTATCAATCATACCCTCAACCTGCTCCATAGAAATGGGACGTTTTTCACAAGCACGAAGGAAACCTGACATAAGCTTGCTTCTGTTGAAAACCTCGCGGGATTTGTCACGCTTTACAACTACAATGGGAACAGTTTCGATAACCTCGTGGGTTGTAAATCTCTTTGCACAGCTAAGGCACTCTCTGCGGCGACGAATACGCTCGCCGTCGTCTGCAGGACGGGAATCAATTACCTTGCTTTCTTCAAATCCACAAAAAGGACATTTCATTTGTACCACTCCATATATTGTATCTATTATTCTATAAGAAAATTATACCACAATATTTAGCAAATACAAGTTACTATTTCTTAAGAATAGTTACAGTATCATAATAAAGTGCGCAAAAAAAGAAACCCGACTGCCCTACAGGCAATCAGGTTTGTAAACATTTGTTTATTAAATAGCGAAATTACGTGAAATCGAAGGATTTTATTAATCGCGGTTATCATCCTTTGGTGCTTCACTTTTGATAAGGTAAGCTTCGTAGCAAGCAGCCACAGACATACAAGCCATACCAAGAATGGGAACAATGTTCTGAAAAATAAAGTCCTTGAGGAGCACCTGTGAATCGTACATACCAAGAATCTGAATCACCCACAGCAGCACACCAACAATCACCATCATAGCTTCGGGGCCCTTGCTGAGTCTGCGTACAAAAAGAACCATAAGCACAATAGTGCCCAGAAAAGCTGCCCAGTAAAGTTTAAGGAAAGCTCCGAGAGAAACCTCCTGTGCAACGTAGATAATCTGGTCGGGATTGTAATTATCGCCGTTTATATAGTTAAAAACATACATTAACAACTGAAGTGTTAACAAAAGCAAACCGCTCGAAAAGAAATAAACACCACGATTCTTTCGCACACAATTCACTCCTCAATAAATAAATAAAGGAATCTTTTCTGTATAAATTTTACATTAACAAAGTACTCTTGTCAACAAATATTTTTGCAGAGCAAGAAGCAAAAAATATGCATAATAAAGGCTTTCAGAGCACTTTTCACTAAAAGTGCAGCAGCACCTCCCCCACTGACACAGTTAAGGCTTCCACACAAACAGGGGATAAAAAAACACCCTCGGGTTGCCCCGAGGGTGAACTTTACTGAATGTCAGATATCAGACAATATTCAGATTTTATCAGCCGATTGTGATAAGACCTGCAACTGCCTTCTGGATAGCTGTAGCATCCTTGATGTTGATTGTGCCGTTGCCGTCAACGTCAGCTGCAGCCTCAACGAAGGAGGGAACATCCATATCTGCGATGAACTTCTGAACAGCAGTTGCGTCCTTAACGTTAACGGAACCGTTGCCGTCTGTGTCACCGAGAGTTACTGTTACAGCAGGAGCTGTTGTTGCGGGCTCTGTTGTAGCAGGCTCTGTTGTTGCGGGCTCTGTTGTTGTAGGCTCAGTTGCCTGTGTTGTGGGCTGAGTTGTGGGAGTTGTTGCAGGTGCCCACTCATAGAATGTGGGATCCCAAGTACCGATTGTGTACTTACCGGAACCATCCTTCTGTGCCATATACATACCAACGCTGGAG
>CALEIO010000166.1 GCA_937875885.1 uncultured Clostridia bacterium
TTAGAAGTAAATGAGTACGAAATCGTGAGTGATCGGATTCCTGAGGCCTTTTCTAGCTTCCGGATCGCTCAGGTTTCGGATCTTCATAATACAGAGTTTGGCGAAGGAAATCGCAAACTGATCGAGCTGCTCTCCCTTACCTGTCCTGATATTATCGTGCTCACAGGCGATCTGATAGATTCGCGCCATACTGACATTGAGATTGCTCTGAAGTTTGCTCGTCAAGCGTTGCAAATCGCTCCGGTGTATTACGTATCTGGCAATCATGAGGCCCGTGTGGATGAATATCAGGACTTCCTGCGCTGCAGTGTCGCGGTTGCCGGCAACGATCACCGTCTGGGCGGCGGCGAATGGCAGAAATCCAAGGCAAGAGTAAAGTCTGCGGTAAAGGACATGGCAAAGGAACTTATAGCTCTTTACAGCCAGAGAATGAACGCCGAGGGCTATGCTTTCTCTGCAGATAACGAGTGGCAGAGAGATTTTGAAACAGGCTTTGAATATGAGGAAACTCCCGACCAGCTTCGTTGTGTGGGTGAGATTAAAGGAGATATGGAGCGCTCTGCTCCTATGGACAGACTTCTGTGCGGTGATGTAGGTTTCGGTAAAACCGAGGTTGCACTGCGAGCTGCTTTCAAGTGTGTGAGCGACTCAAAGCAGTGTGCTCTGCTGTGTCCCACAACAATTCTTGCCTGGCAGCATTACCAGACTGTACTGCGCAGATTTGAAGATTATCCCGTAAGGGTAGAGTTGCTCTCACGTTTCCGCAAACCCAAAGAACAGGAAAATATACTGAAAAGACTCAAGCGCGGAGAAATTGATATGATTATCGGAACCCACAGACTGGTTCAGAAAGACGTGCAATTCCGCGACCTTGGTCTGGTTATCATAGACGAAGAACAGCGCTTTGGCGTTGCTCACAAAGAGAGATTCAAAGAGGTCTGCAAGAATGTGGACGTGCTTACTCTCTCTGCTACACCCATTCCCCGTACCCTTAATATGGCACTCAGCGGCATCCGCGATTTATCTGTTCTGGAGGAAGCTCCCCAGAATCGCTATCCCGTTCAGACCTATGTGCTGGAGCACAGCACTCCCATAATCAACGAGGCAATCAAAAAAGAGCTCAGACGTGGGGGACAGGTGTTCTATCTCCACAATAACGTGGAAACTATTGAGGCAAAAGCCGCACGTATCCAGCACGATATTCCCGAAGCAAAAGTGGGCATCGGCCACGGCAAAATGACAGAGCAGCAGCTTTCCGGTGTGTGGCGTGATATGCTGGAGCAGAACATCAATGTTCTTGTGTGCACAACTATTATAGAAACAGGTGTTGACGTGCCCAATGCCAACACACTTATTATTGAAAATGCAGACCGATTCGGACTTTCACAGCTTCATCAGATACGAGGCAGAGTGGGTCGCTCCACAAGACGTGCCTGGGCATATCTTACATTTACTCCGGGCAAGGTGCTCAGTGATATTTCACAGAAGCGTCTTAATGCCATCCGTGAGTTTACACAGTTTGGCTCGGGTATGAAGATTGCAATGCGCGACCTGGAGCTTCGTGGTGCAGGCTCTGTGCTGGGCGGAAGTCAGCACGGACATATGGAAGATGTTGGTTACGATATGTACCTCAAACTTCTGGACAGCGCAGTTAAAGAGGAAAAGGGAGAGGTAAGCACCGACAGAGAAGAAAAGGACTGCCTTGTGGATATTGCCGTTGTGGCGCATATTCCCGAAACTTACATCGAGAGCCTTTCCCTGCGACTTGATGTATATAAACTTATTGCAGATATCAGAAATCGTGAGCAGGCATCCGACGTGGTGGATGAGCTTATTGACCGCTTCGGTGATGTACCCCAGTCGGTTATGGGACTCATTGACGTGGCGCTTATCAGAAATCTGGCTGCTGCTGTGGGAATCTACGAAATCAAGCAGAATGACACATCTCTGCTCCTTTATATGAACGATATAAAGAATTCCGAACTTATTTCTCTGGTGGCAAAGGCAAAGGGTGACGCTCTGCTTTCTGCAGGCAGCAAACCCTATATTGCACTCAGAGTTAAGCCCAAAACCTCACCCCTTGAGGCGTTGAGAGAGTTTTTTGGCTGATAATTTCAAGTATGACGGTTTAGTGAAGATTCTGTTTATTTTCCGATAAATGTTGAAATTTGCTGATTTATTGTGTATAATTAATTGATATGTTTATATCTTATGAAAAGGACGGTAAACACTTATGAATAATCTGAAGAAAATTATGGCGCTTATGCTTGCTGTTGTTATGTTTGCAAGCCTTTGTGCCTGCAGTCAGCTTCCCAAGACGCTCGACAAGCAGTGGAGCTATAAAGATGGCGACTCAGAATACGCAATAGGTGTTCATATTTATTCTCTGGTTTCTGCATATAATCAGGCGTATTCAGTGCTTTCAGAGGCACAAGGTGACAAGTTCGATTCATCAGCTTCCATCCTCGGTGTTGAAAGTTCTTTTGACGAATCAGGCGAGATTGTGCTCTGCAAAGATTGGATTCTCAAAGAAGCAGACTACATCACCAAAAACCTGATGGCTATTGATAACCTGATTGCTGAATACGATGTGGAGATTGATCCCGCACTTGAAAATTCTTCATATCAGCAGGCACTCAAAGACTGGGATCTTGGTCCTTACTACGAGGAGTACAGATCTTACGGCTACACCTCAACACCTTACAAGGAGATACTTGAGCCCTGCGGAGTTTCCTTTGAGAGCTTCTATGAGGCTACATACCTTGCAAGTGTAAAGCAGAGTACAATCTTCAATCACTTCTATAAAAAAGACGGCATCAAAGCTGTAAAGGAGTCCGAGGTTAAGAAGTTCTTTGAGGATAACTTCACAAGCTACTCCTACTTTACAGTAAATCTTTACGAATCATCTGTCGATTCCACCACAAACCAGACAGTGAACAAGGCTCTGCCTGAAGATAAAATAAAAGAAATCAAGACTAACCTTGATTTTTATGCGGCTATGATCAAGAGCGGCACATCCTTTGATGATGTTTCGGGCGCATACACAGCTTATGCACAGCTTTCTACAAACCCTGCAGTAAGCTGCGTAGAGAATCTGGAGAATTCTTCTCTGCCCGAGGAGATTGCAGATGTTGTGGCAGGTCTTAAGGTAGGTCAGCCTAAGGTTATTTACCTTGGCGAGGAAGAAACCACCGTTGCTTACTTTGTATATAAGAAATCCATCACCAAAGAAACAAAATCCTACGTTGGAAACGAAACAAACTACGAATCTCTTCTTCAGGAGATGAAGTCAGAAGAGTTTCTTTCTGATATGGAAAAGATTACAGCAGAAGTTCAGTGTGAAATCAACACAGCTATTGTTGACAAGTACACTCCCGAACTTATCGAAAATCTTATCTAATACGACATAAAAAAACAGACTGTTAAACTCAAGGAGGTTTCACAGTGAGAAAATTCAGAATTTCAGCATTAATTACAGCATTATTGATTTTGTGCTTCGGCATCATCTGTGTTCAGGCAGAAACACAGCCTACAGAGGTGATTAATCCTACAGAAGCAGTTGTTCAGCCTCAGGAGACAATCCCCGTGCAGACAGAGCCTGTGGAGAGCATCCCCGATGCTACTGAACCTGCAACAGATGTTCAGCCCACAACAGGTACCGAAACTACAGACCCTTCAGGTGTTACAGAGCCTTCAACTGTAGTGACAGAGCCAGTGGAAACAGCACGTCCCACAGAGTATTCCGAACCTTCTACTTATTCTGACTATGTAAGCCCTGCTCCCATCTACACACCCGGTGACCAGGACTTCAAAAAGAATGATTGGGAGAATATCGAACTCAACATCAGCGATAAACCCTCCGGTGGTACAGGAAGCTTTATTAACATCAAGAACAATACATCCAAAGAAGACAGCAACAACCCCTTGCTTCTGGTGGGCTGTATTGCATTCTGGTTCCTGGCACTTTCTGCAATCACTTTCCTGATTCTTTACAGACCCGAGAAAAAGGCTGTAGCAGAGGTTGCAACCGACAATGACGATGCAAAGGATGCAGCTCCCAAAAGAAAGCGCAGATACTCTTCCAAAAAAGGTGCAGATGTAGTGGCTCACTACGAAAAGAAATACAGCGACGATTACAACGACGGTTTCTAATCCTCGGTCTGATTTTTGAAGCTTAAAACGACTTAATTTATACGTGACTTTCAGGCTCTCGTTTTATCGGGAGCCTTTTGTTTTTTATATATGTATATTATCCCTGTGAAATGTGCAGAAAACCGAGTTTTTTTGAGAAAAAGTATTTTTTCAGATATTTCTGTAAAAGGTTGTAAAATCTGTATAACTTGTGGTATAATATTTATGAATTTGCGTATTTTTAATGTGAAGACTAAATTTTAAGGTGATTAAATGAATTTTAAGCGAATACTTTCTGTTATGCTTTTGCTTATTCTTGCTGTAACTCCCATTACTGCTATGGCAGCTTTTACAGGCTCTCGTGCAGAGGTTGGAGCATCTTCCTCTTACAAGGCAAGACTTACTGCTCCCTCCAAGACTAATGACTACTACTACAGCAATATGAATATATTTTATTCTATCGGTTACGGAATGCCCAACTGCACAGCTTATGCATGGGGCAGAGCCTATGAGCTTCTGGGTACACAGCCCAAGCTTTCTCTGGATAGCGCTCATTACTGGTACGATTACAACAAAGAGCACAAATATTACCCCTACGGCAAAACCCCCAAGCTGGGAGCCATTGCTTGCTGGGATAATCCCTACGGCGGCCACGTTGCTGTAGTTGAGAAGATTACAGACACAACTGTTACCCTCTCTCATTCAGAGTGGGGCGGAAGAACATTCTTCCTTACAGAGCACGAGGTTGGTGCTTCAAACGGCGGTGCTGTGAGCAGCGGCTGGAAGTTTGAGGGCTATATCTACATTCTGGAGGGAGAGATTCTCCCCGATGGCGATATCTACAGAGTTGATTCCTCTAACGGACTCAATATGAGAAAGGGAGCAGGCACATCCTATTCAACTGTGGTTGCAATCCCCGACAAAACAGAGCTTGTTGTGACAAAGACAAAACAGGCTGACGGCTACACCTGGGGCAAGACAACCTATGCAGGTTACTCCGGTTGGTGTGTGCTTGATTTCTGCGAGCTGGTGTACAAGCTTCCCGAGCCCACCACCCAGGCTCCCACTACAAAGCCTACCACACTACCAACTACAACGGAGCCTCCTACAACGGAGGCACCTGCCACCGAGGCCACAATGGACGAGCCCGGATTTATGATTCCCAATGACAAGGTGGAACTTCCCACCGAGGGGACTATGCCCGATGAATATCCTGTGGATACTCCCAACGAGGAGCCCACAACACTCCCTGCAGATACACCGAATGAGGAAGAAACAATTCCTCCCACAGACTACAACCCCGATGTATGGGGAGATGTAACAGGTGATGGAAAAACAAATGTAAGCGATGCAACTGCACTGCAGAAATACATTGCAGGAATGGATGTAAGCTTTAACGCAGAGAAAGCGGATGTGAACGGTGACGGTAAGGTTAACGTTTCAGATGCTACATATATACAGAAAGCTATTGCAGGTATCGCAACCGATACTCCTGCAGAAGCAGCTTTTCTGATTATCATTTAACAAATCAGTGTCCGGACGGACAGATATACATAGGAAACGGAGAGATTTTTTATGAAACACACAGACATAAAACAGATTCTTGAATGCCCCGAATTTCTGGGCAAAGAGGTAACCATCTGCGGTTGGGTACGTACCTCCAGAGAATCAAAGAATATGGCTTTTGCAGAGATTAACGACGGCACATCACTTACACACATCCAGATCGTTATCGACAGAGCAGCTATCGACTATCCTGCTTCTGCACTCAGACTCGGCACAGCTCTCAAGGTTGTTGGTGAGACTGTTGAGGCAAGACAGGGCTCTGTAGAAATCAATGTTAAAGAGATTGAGATTCTTGGCGAGTGCCCTTCAGAGTATCCCCTTCAGAAGAAGCGCCATACTCTGGAGTATCTGCGCACAATTCCTCATCTGCGTGTCCGCACAAACACATTTAACGCTGTGTTCAGAGTGCGCTCTGTAATGGCTGGTGCAATCCACAACTACTTCCAGTCCAGAAACTACACATATGTTAACCCCCCTCTCATCACAGGCTCTGACTGTGAGGGTGCAGGCGAGATGTTCAAGGTTACAACCATCGGCTACTCCCAGGACTACAAGAACGAAGAGGAGTATTATGCAGACGATTTCTTCGGCAAGAAGGCAGGTCTTTCTGTTTCTGCACAGCTGGAGGGTGAGGTTGCTGCAATGGCATTTGGCAAGATTTATACCTTCGGTCCTTCTTTCCGCGCAGAGAACAGTAACACTCCCCGCCACGTGGCAGAGTTCTGGCACGTTGAGCCCGAGGTTGCATTTGCAGACCTTTTCGATATCATCGGCATTGCTGAAGATATGATCAAGACAATCATCAAAGAGGTTATGGACAAATGTCCCTCCGAGCTTGCATTCTTTGACAAGCACTTTGAGAACGGCCTTCTGGAGAAGCTTCAGGGTATTGTTGAGAACGACTTTGAGATTCTCGACTACACAAAGGCAATTGAGCTGCTGAAAGCAAGCGGCAAAGAGTTCGTATATCCTGTTGAGTGGGGCTGTGACCTGCAGACAGAGCACGAGCGCTACATTACAGAGGAACTCTTCAAGAAGCCTGTATTTGTTATCAACTATCCTAAGGATATCAAGTCTTTCTATATGAAGCAGAATCCCGACGGCAAGACAGTTGCTGCTACAGACCTGCTTGTGCCCGGTGTTGGCGAAATCATCGGTTGCTCCGAGCGTGAGGCAGACCTGGATAAGCTTCTGGATGCAATGAGAATCAGAGGAATGAACGAAGAGGATTACATCGACTATCTGGATCTTCGCAGATTCGGCTCTGTACCTCACTCCGGTTTCGGTCTTGGCTTTGAGAGAATCCTTATGTACGTAACAGGCATCAGCAACATCCGCGACGTAATTCTCTACCCCCGTACAGTAGGCTACATCAGATAATTTTATCAACTGAACATAAAGAAAAGAGCAAGGTTTTGTGCCTTGCTCTTTTTGTGTTTATATGTTTTTGTTCAGGCTTTTCAGCGGGTTATAACCTGACCGATTCTGCCCTGTACTGTCATACCTGCGATGAATTTCTGAATATCTGTTGCATCCTTGATGTTGAGTGTGCCGTCTTCGTTGGAGTCGGAAGAAAGTACAGCTTCATCTGTGAGATTTATAAGGGATGCGATTGCTTTCTGAATTGTGGTTGCGTCCTTTACATTAACTGTGCCGGAAAGGTCGGCATCACCTACAAGCCAGGTTATTTCATCGGGTGTGGTGTCGGTGGAATTTTCGGGGTTGTTTGTGATTGCCTTAATTACAAATGTACCGCCGATTAAATCATCAAAAGTACTTGCATAATAGGTCATTACATCACGTACAGCTCCGTCTTTCATATAATAGCTCATTCCGTAGTCGGAGTCGGGAATGAAGATGTAGCGTTTGCTTGAGAAGAGCCATTCGCTGACGCCGATGGAGTTTTTTGCACCATTTTCAAGGTAAGATGCTTTGTTATCAATGGTGATTCCGATTGCGCCTTTACCCTGGGGCAAAAGGGTATCTTCAATATCTGTGCAGATGTAGCCTGCATAGTCTACAGTGCCCTTTGCAAGTTCTGTCCACAGATTTTTGTCTTTAATGGGAGAGTTATCATTAACGGGAATGTAGTACACTGTGTAGGCAGAGCCGTAGGATGTGCTCTCAAAGACAACCTTATCCAGAGTACGGTTGCCCTCGGCAAAATCGAAAACATTCATATATGTTACGATGCCGTCGGGTTTGCTCTCTGTGGAGAAATAGTCAAACTCGTAGGTTGCACCGTAGATTTCATTCTGATAGATTCGGGTGTCCTCTGTAAGCTTTTCGTAGTCAGAGAAAGCATAGCAGGGACCGAAGATTTCGTCAAACATCCACACATCTTCGTAAGAAACCCAGAAATATCCTCCCAGAGTGTTGTATTCGCCCCAGCTGTTTTTGATGAGCCAGGCACCATCTTCTTTGGGAGTGCCGGAAATGCTGTTTGCAAAGTTTTCTTTGGGATAGCCGTCATCCCAGCCCACAACAGAAACACAATGTCCCGAAAGCTGTGAAATGGTCAGAGTGGCGTCTGCACAGTAGAAAGCCATTCTGTTTGAAAGGTAGCTTGTGTCGGCATTGAAGTTGCCAACTACAGAGCCATAGGTATAAATAAGCTCCTTGATTGCAGAGGACTCTGAATTGTTGTTGAAGAGTATTGCTTCGGTCAGAGCGTATTCGGGAGTTTTGTCGAAAATTTCATCGTAGAAATACTTTGTGGACTCAACGGGGAAATCCTTTTCATAAACAGGTCCCGAGCCACTTGTAAGGTATCCGGGGGTGATGTAGGTGTATCCGCTGGATTCCTCGCTTCTCTGCCATCCTGTGCCGGTTGATGATTTTATACCCCAAAGGTTTGCGTGCTGTGTAGAAAAGTCAGAGATATCCTCACCCTTTGACAGCAGCAGAGTTTCGAAAGTGGAAAGGGGACCGAATGCCCAGCAGGTGTTATTCTGCTGAATTTTTACGGGAAGAACAAGTCCTTCCTCTGCAGCGTTGTAGCTTTGGGGTAGGGTGATTCCCTCCACAGTAAGCTGGGGGGCAGGCTTCTGGTTGCCCAGGGGGGCAATGCCTGTGTGTGCACCTATGGGTGCTGTTGTGATGTCTGCCGCAGATGTGTTGTAAACGGCAAAGCCTGATATGAGTAAAACCGCCATAATCACAGCGGTGAGCTTTTTTGTAAGGCTCATGGCAATCTCCTGATTCATTAATAATATATAATGATTATATATCTTAATAAGTGCGGTGTAAAGTATATTGTTGAGTGTTATGTGAATAATACAAAGAGAAAATGCAAAGGGATGAAAAAATGGAACTGAGGACAGACCTGGCGGTTGAAGCCCACGAGCTTGCAGACGAAGAACTTCGGGATGTGGAGTACAGCAAAGAGGAAGAATCGGGGCTTGTGATAGAAAGGCTTCACATCAAGACCAAGCGGGCAGGACAGCTTATGGGTAAGGAGGCTGGCAGATATGTTACAGTATCCTTGCCGCCCCTTACGGACAATGTAAAGGATACAGACGAGCGGTTGAGCATTATTGCAAGGGAAATCCGCAGACTGCTCCCCGTAAATGGTCTTGTGCTTGTGGCAGGGCTGGGTAACTCGGAGATTACTCCCGATGCCCTGGGTCCCTTGTGCACAGCAGGGGTACTTGCCACAAGGCACATCACAGGTGAGGTTGCACGCAGTACGGGTCTTGACAGGCTCAGGTGTGTGGCTGTGGTTTCTACGGGTGTAACGGGACAGACAGGCATAGAGACGGGAGAACTTATACTCAGCATTGTGAAGCGGATAAAACCCACAGCGGTGATTGTGATAGACGCTCTTGCATCCCGCAGACTTGAACGACTTGGCTGTACCTTGCAGATTTCTGATGCAGGAATTTCTCCCGGTGCAGGGGTGGGAAATCACAGAACAAAACTTTCTGAAGAAACTCTGGGAGTACCTGTTATTTCCCTGGGTGTGCCTACTGTGGTGGATGCCGTAACCCTCATAAGTGACCTGGTTTGCCCCGAAGATGACAAAGAGCAACGGGCACTGCGTGAGAAGGTATCTCCAAAAGGCAGAGCAATGGTGGTTACACCTACCGAGGTGGATTTGCTTGTGCACAGAGCGGCAAAGCTGTTGTCACTTTCCATAAACCTTGCCTTGCACAGCTCGGTCAGCAGAGAAGACTTGTTTGCCTTGCTGTGAATATACAGAAAAAGCAGGAACCCACATCAGGAGTTCCTGCTTTTGTTGTAAACAGATTGTTTTTTTGAGTGCTTTTACCTTATCAGATAAAAAGGTTCAGATAACTCTGTGCGCTTTCAGCGTAGCTGCTGAGGGCATACATTACATTTACAAGTGCATCTTTGCCCTGGTTGTAAGCTTCGTTGCCGTAGCTTGTAACAGAGTAGGAAAGGCTTACATCGCCAACCTGAACAAGATAATCTTTCTGCAGATTCTGTGCAGGGATGTCTTTGATGCTTAAGGTGTAGAAGTCACCATTTTTTGTGAGTGTTGCATCTGTGCCGTCAACAGTTACAGAAAGGGAGTCTGCATCAGTTGTATCCTTGAGGATGAAGTAGTGGTTGATTGCAGTTTCAGACTTAAGAGAAAGTGATGAGCCGTAGTAGATTATGTCACCGTTACCCTGGGTGAGGGTGTAGTCCTGATTGCTGAAATCCTTTACCGCAAGTGCTCTGTCTTCATCGGTCATATAATCTGTGTTGTTTGCCAGGTTTTCTGTGTTGTAGTCGAAGTAGCTCTGTGCAGCGGCGCCATAGTTGAGCATAGCTTTTACAAGGGCTGCTTCCTTTGCATAGGCTTCTTTGTTTGCAAGCATATCCTCTGCATATTCCTTGATGGATTTTGTGAATACATCACTTGATTGAGTGGAGGTTACAACCTGACAGTTTACCTGTGTAGTCATTTCCTTTGCAGGAATGGGGCAGGTGAATTTGTAGCCATTTTCTTCGGGAATTCCTTCTGAAACGGGAATCTCAACTGTTGTGTCTGCATAGGTGAATACAACCTTTGCATTCTCATCAGAGAGGGTTTCTTCAGAAAGATTTATAAAGAAATTCATTCCGATATTGCCTGCAAGTGTAAGGCTGTAGCCGTTGAGCTTTGCGATTGACTCGGGATTCTTTGTTATTGCTTTGATAACAAAGGTGCCGCCGATGGTGTCGTCCCAGGTTTTATCGTAGAAGGTCATTATGTCTTCCACAACACCATTTTTCATATAATAGCTCATACCGTAGTCTGACTGGGGTGTGAAGATTCTTCTGCCACCTGAATTGAGCCATTCGCTCACACCGATTGAGTTGTATATATATGTATAGCCATCCTTGTCTTTGTTTTCAAGGTAGGTGCGGGTGTTGTCGATTGTAATGCCGATTGCACCTATACCTGCAGGGAGCTCTGTGTCCTCTGCTTCTGCACAGATATAGCCTGTGTAGTCAATAGTACCCTGTGCAAGTTTTGTCCAGAGGGAGGTGTCGTTTGAGGGAATATCACCATTCATAGGAATGTAGTAAACTGTGTAGTCTGCACCCAGGGATGTACTTTCAAACACAACCTTGTCCAGAGTGCGGTTGCCTTCCTCGAAGTTATATACATTCATATATGTAATGGCATTGTAGGGGTTTTTCTTGGATGTAAAGTATGTGCATTCGTAGGTTGCACCATCGATTTCGTTCTGATAGATTCTGTGCTCTTCGGTGATTTTCTCTACACTTGTGAATACATAAGAAGGTCCGAAAATATCATCAAACATCCACACATCTTCGTAAGAAATCCAGTAGTAGCCACCAAGAGCGTTTGCATATTCGCCCCAGCTGTTTTTTATGAGCCACGCGCCGTCTTCTGCAGGTGTGCCGGAGATACTGTCAGAAAAGTTTTCCTTTGCATAGTTATCGTCCCAGCCTACTACTGACACACAATGTCCAAGAAGCTGATTTGTGGCAAGGGAACTGTTGCTGCAGTAAAAAGATGTGCCCTGTGAAAGGTAGTTTGTATCTGCATTGTAGTTGCCCATTACAGAACCGTAGGTGTAGATGAGCTCCTTGATAGCAGCATCATCGGAGTCGTTGTTGAAGTAAATTGCTTCTGTAACACCGTAGCCGGGAGTTGCAGTAAGATTTTCATATTCATTTCTTGTGGCGTTCAGAGAAAGGTCGGATTCATACACAGGACCTGACCAGCTTGTAAGGTAGCCCAGGGGGATGTAGGAGTAACCGCCTGAAAATTCATTTCTCTGCCAACCTGTGCCGTCTGCACGTGTTGTACCCCAGAAGTTAGCGTGCTGGGGAGAGAAAGTGGAAATTTCCTCGCCCATTGAGAGGAGCAGAGTCTCCATTGTGGAAAGTGCACCAAATGCCCAGCAGTTGTTTGTGTTCTGTTCTCTTACGGGGAGTACAATGCCTTTTTGTGCGGAATTGTAGCTTGATGGTAGGTCTGTGCCTGAAGCTTCAAGTGCTGTGCTCTGGGGAATATCCGTTCCCAGAGCCTCAAGACCCGTATATGCAGTAAGAGGTACAATGTCAATCTCTGCTGCAGAGAATCCTGCTGCGGACACACCTGCAAGGATAATGAGCACAAGCAGAAGTGCTGTCAATTTTTTTATGGTTTTCATAGGAAAAAACTCCTTTGAATTTTTATTTGGAAAATTTGTGCTTTATAAGCTTATTTTAGCTCAACAATGGTAACGCCTGCTTCACCCTCGCCGAAAGTACCAAGGCGGAAACTCTTGACAGCCTTGTGATGTCTGAGAAAATTCTGAATTTCTTTTCTCAACACACCTGTGCCCTTGCCGTGGATGATGGTAAGGTTTTTAACGTTGGTGAGGATTGCTGTATCCACAACCTTGTCAACCTCCATCACGGCTTCATCTGCGGTGTATCCGCGGACGTCAACCTCGGTTACGGGACGGGTGTCAATTCGGCTTATGCGCTGACCGCGGGGAATGGGTTTGCCAGCAACGGAAACCTTGGATTCCTCCACAAGTCGGAGATTCTTGATGGGTGTACGAGTTTTGATGATACCTGCCTGAACAAGTACAGAAGAAGCATTCTGCGCAGGAGTTTCCAGTACGGTGGCTTTTTTGTCGATATCCACAACCAGCACTGTGTCGCCTGCTTTAAGGGGACGGGGCAGGGTGTAGTTGTCCTGCTTCTGTGCTTCCTTGATGGGGTCGGCATCGTCTTCCATCTTGCGGATGCTCTGGCGGAGTTTTGATTTGTCTTCTGCAGAAAGGTTGCCACCTTTCTTTGCTTTTTCAAGCTCTTCGATAATAGCATCTGCCTGGGCCTTTGTACGTGCAAGGAGCAAGGATGCTTCGTGCTTTGCTTTCTCAAGCTCACGCTCGGCTTTTGTGCGGACTTTGGAAAGCTCGTCTTCTGCTTTTTTGGAGTCCTCCTGTGCTTTTCTTGCAAGGGACTGTGCCTTTTTAAGCTCTTCTTCAAGCTCCTGACGACGTTTGTCAAGGTTCTTTACAACATCTTCAAACTGTCTGCTCTCTGCAGAAACAAGCATAGATGCACGTTCAACAATGTCGTCTTCAATTCCCAGTCTTGAAGAAATTGCAAAAGCGTTGCTTCGTCCGGGAACACCGATGAGGAGCTTGTATGTGGGGCGCAGGGTTGCAACGTCAAATTCGCAGCAGCCGTTTTCTACTCCCTGGGTTTTCAGAGCAAATTCTTTAAGCTCTGCATAGTGGGTGGTGGAGGCTATTTTTGCTCCCTTTTTGCGGAGCTTTTCAAGGATTGCCACCGCAAGTGCCGCACCCTCAACAGGGTCTGTGCCTGCACCCAATTCGTCTATAAGCACCAAAGAGGAGCGGTTTGCTTCTTTGAGAATAGATACAATGTTTGTCATATGAGCAGAGAAAGTGGAGAGGGATTGCTCAATGCTCTGCTCGTCGCCGATATCAACAAGTACCTTGCTGAAAATGGAGATTTCGCTGTTGTCAGCGGCGGGAATCATAAGTCCGCACATTGCCATCAGAGTCAGCAGACCGATGGTCTTGATAGAAACGGTCTTACCGCCTGTGTTGGGACCTGTGATAACCAGAGTGTCAAACTCCTTGCCGAGAGTGATGCTTGTGGGCACCGCCTTTTTGGGGTCAAGGAGGGGATGACGTGCATTTTTTAGGTCAATCTGACCTTTGTCGTTGATAATGGGCAGGGTTGCCTTCATCTTGTAAGCAAGACTTGCTTTGGCAAAGATAAGGCAAAGTTCTACCAGAGAATTATAACTTTCGGATGCAGTGTCTGCATGAGCACCTGCATCTACAGAAAGCTCGTAGAGGATTCGCTCAATCTCCGCGGCTTCCTTTGACTCAAGCACGCGGATATCGTTGTTTGCCTGGACAACACCCATAGGTTCGATGAATACTGTAGCGCCCGAGGAGGATGTGTCGTGCACAAGACCGGGGATGCTGCCCCTGCACTCTGCTTTTACGGGCACAACAAAACGTCCGCTTCTCTGGGTAATTATGGCATCCTGAAGATACTTCTGATAAGTTGAGGAGCGAACGATTTTCTCCAGAATTTCTCTTGCTTTGGAAGATGCAATTCGCATTTTTCTGCGGATATCGTACAGCTCGGGGGATGCATTGTCTGCAATTTCCTCTTCGCTTAATCCCAGGTTCTTCGGACCAAACGCAACATCCTTCTCAACAGTTTCTTCAAAAAGCTGGTATTAAGGCTAATGGAATACTAATC
>CALEIO010000167.1 GCA_937875885.1 uncultured Clostridia bacterium
GCCCTTGCGGTAGAAGTCCGAAGGAATCTGCTCGCTCTTGGGAAGAATAAGTTCGTTACCCTCGTCGTCGAGCAACAGAATCTCTTTTTTCCAAATTTGATAAACCTCGGCACTTACAATCTGACCAACCTTCTCGGTGTATTTGTTGTAAAGGCTATCTTTCTCGAGCTCAAGAATTTTAGAAGCCAATGTCTGACGAAGGTTAAGAATAATGCGACGACCAAACTCGGCAAACTTGATAATCTCGCTCACCTCCTCGCCCTCTTCGAACGACTCGTCGATTTTCTGAGCTTCAGTGAGAGAAATTTCCATATTGTCATTCTGCACTTTATCGTCAGCGACCACAATACGACGACGCTGAATTTCAAGGTCGCCACGGTCGGGGTTTACAATAACAGAATAATTCTCGTCTGTACCGTACATATTTACCAACACCTTGCGGAAACTCTCTTCGAGCACGCTTATCATTGTTGTACGGTCAATGTTCTTAGACTCTTTAAACTCTTGGAATGTATCCAAAAGATTAATCGTTTCTTCTTTCTTTGCCATATTTATTTGAATTTTATTATATACTTTGTGTATTTTACCTCGTCGTAAGTAAATTTCATATCTACCTCGACAAGCTGAGGACGTTTCATTCCTTCAACCTTCTCTTTTTTAGTAAAGGAGATAATAAAAGTGTTTTGTAATTTTTGCGGAAAAGAGATAGCAGAAGGTGTAGCTTTTTGCCCCGAGTGCGGTGCAAATCTTGAACAGCCCGAGGTAATTGCAGAGGTAGCAACTGAAGAGGTTGTTGCTGAAACTGTTGCAGAAGAAGTTACAGAAGCAGCTGAAGAGGTGCTTTACGAAGAATCCGTACAGGAAGAGGTTGTTGCAGAAGAGTCTGCAGAAACTGAAGCAGAAGAAACAGAGTGCGAAGCAGGTGCTGAAAGCGAAACAGCAGAAGCAGTTTTTGAGTCTGTGTATGGCACAGATGCAGTACTTGAGGGCGAAGACACAGTTTGCGAAGAGCCTGTTAAGAAGAGCAACAAGCTTCTTGTAAGCATTATCGCTTGTGCAGTTGCTCTTGCAATTGTACTTGCAGGCATTTTTGTTGTGCCCGGTCTGCTTGCAGGCGACTACGAAGAAGTGGCAGTAAATTATGCAGTAGCTTATGTTCAGTCTGACCTTGCAGAAGCATCCAAATACAGCGTAACAGATTTTAAGGCAGTTTACGAGAGCCTTGTGGCATATTCCTGCGAAGAATATGATATGACAGAAAAAGAATTCTTTGAAGCTGTTGCAGGAGAGTATGGCGCTACCATAAGCAATGTTGACGACCTTCTGGCTGTTGCAAAGGAAGATACAGTATCTTACTTTGAAGAAGAGTACGGCAACTATGTAATTGATGCAAAAGTGCTTGGCACCAAGCAGATGACTGCAGAGGAGTTAGCTGAAATTCAGACAAAGATTGCTGATGAGCAGGCAGACGGCTATCCCTCTGTATATATGAATATTGATGCAGATAAAATCACAGCTGGTTATGTTGTAGAGGTTGAGTTGGCTATAAAGGGTGACGTTTCTTCCGAATCAGACAGCGAAGAGTTTTCTGTTGTAAAGTACAACGGAAAATGGAAGGCAATCAGCTGATAAAATTGTTTACATAATAAATTAAAGAAACCGCAGTTTATCTGAATTGATAGACTGCGGTTTTTGTATGGAGCTGGTGACGTGATTTGAACACGCGACCTGCTGATTACGAATCAGCTGCTCTACCGA
The DNA here is from genome assembly GCA_937875885.1 of uncultured Clostridia bacterium. Classification (GTDB taxonomy): domain Bacteria; phylum Bacillota; class Clostridia; order Oscillospirales; family Acutalibacteraceae; genus Ruminococcoides. Next base: position 1,759 of record CALEIO010000167.1, read on the forward strand.
CTGAGCTACACCAGCATAGTGTGGGGACAGTAGATATTATACCTTGTTGCAGAGGAATTTTCAACACAATCGAACACAGGAGTTATGTTGGGAATGGGAGATGGGTGGCTTTGGTGAAATGTTTTCACCAAAATTAGACGTGGAGTGCTTTCACTTGCATAATATATGTAGTACACGAAAAAATAGTACTGTTATGGGGTGGATGATATGTCAGTAGAGTTAGGTCAGGCACTGCGTCTTTTGCGCAAAAACTGTAATCTTACACAGAAACAGGTAGCGGAGATTCTTAATCTGGATCGCTCAACTTATGCCTACTATGAGGGTGGAACAACCGAACCCGACCTTAAGAGTATCCGTAAACTGGCCCAGATATTCAATGTTGATCCTGTGGCTCTGCTCCCTGATGAAGACGGCAGACCCTATGTAAGGGTTTCTGACGTGACAGGTATGGTGCATCAGGAGACTCCTCCCGAGGAGATGAATCTGCTTGATCCCAGGGATGAAAAGATTTATTCCATTGCTAAAGATGAACAGAGTGTGCTTTTGTGGTACAGAACCCTTACTGCAGAGCAGAAGGAAACCCTCAAAGGTTTTGCACAAAAGATGATGGATGAAGAAGAGTAAGTTTTGTCAGAAAAACACTTTACTTTTCACAACACTTATGTTATAATACATCTGTTTTGGCCCCTTTCACGGGTTTGGGAGTATGCCGCACTGCGGACTCACCGTCCTTTATCTGTGTTTGAGGGTACTATATAAAAAAGGTGGTTTACACAATGCTTAAAGAAGAAAAGATTGCTATTATCAACGAGTATGCTCTCAAAGAGGGCGACACAGGTTCCCCTGAGGTTCAGATTGCTCTTCTCACAAAGAGAATCAACGACCTTACCGAGCACCTGAAGGAGCACAAGAAGGATCATCACAGCCGTAGAGGTCTCCTCAAGATGGTTGGTCAGAGAAGAGCTCTTCTTGCTTACCTCACAAAGGTAGATATCGAGAGATATCGTTCCATCATTGCAAGACTCGGAATCCGTAAATAATTTTACAAAAAGGGGCAGACGACTTTTGTCGTTTGCCCTATATTCCGTTTATTACAGGGTTTTTTATCGCTCGAGTTTAGCGGTAAAATGAGAGGTTCAAGCGCCGAGGCTGGCAACCCTCGGTTTTTGAGTGTGAGCTGAAATTTGCCGAATAAATCAGACTTTATTCTTCAAAAGGCTGATTAAGCAAATTTTAGGAGTACAACAAAAATCCGAGGAATAGCGAAGAACAATGAGGTGTGCCGTAAAGACGGCTAAAAATTCCTCGGTCATAATTACGAGCTGGCACATCTCTTTGTATAAGGGAGATTGAGGTTAGCTTGCCCGAACCTTTGATTTTATTGCTAAATCAGCGAAGAACCCTGTGAAATATATACTTTTACAGGAGGATTTTTATTATGGCAAACAAAGTTATGACTTTTGACAAGTTCAGAACATTTGAAACCGAATTTGCAGGCAGACCCCTTGTTGTTGAAACAGGTAAGACTACTCAGCTTGCAAATGGTGCATGTCTTGTTCGTTATGGCGAGACAGTAGTTCACGTTGCTGTTACAGGTGCAGCAAAACCCAGAGAGGGTATCGATTTCTTCCCTCTTTCAGTTGATTTCGAGGAGAAGCTCTACGCAGTAGGCAAGATCCCCGGCAGCTTCCTCAAGCGTGAGGGCAGACCTTCTGAGAAGGCTATCCTTACAAGCCGTGTTATCGACAGACCCATCCGTCCCTTGTTCCCCAAGGATATGAGAAACGACGTTTCAGTTGTTTGTACAGTTATGTCTGTTGACCCCGACTGCCAGCCCGAAATTGTTGCAATGGTTGGTACTTCCATTGCTATTTCTATCTCTGACATTCCCTGGAATGGTCCTATCTCCGGTGTATCCGTAGGTTACATTGATGGCGAGTTCATCATCAACCCCACACAGGAGCAGAGAGAAAAGTCTGAAATGGCAACAACAGTTGCTTCCACAGACAGCCGTATCGCAATGATCGAGGCAGGCGCTAACTGTGTAAGCGACGAGGTTATGTACAATGCTATTATGGCTGGCCACGAGGCTAACCAGCAGATTATCGAGTTCATCAAGGGCATTGAGGCAGAGATCGGTAAAGAGAAGTTCTCTTACCCCTCCAACGAGCCCGATGAAGAGATGTTTAATGCAATCAAGGAGTTCTCCGAGGCAGACATCAAGGTTGCTATGGACACAGATGACAAAACAGTTCGTGATGCAAGACTCCAGCCCATCTATGAGGCTGTTCACGCAAAGTTTGACGAGATTTATCCCGACAGCGCTGCAAAGATCGACGAGTGCCTCTACAAGGTTCAGAAGTACATCGTTCGTCGTTGGCTCCTGGACGAGCAGAAGCGTGTAGACGGCAGAGGTATGAACGATATCAGACCCCTTGCTTCTGAAGTTTCTCTCCTTCCCAGAGTTCACGGTTCAGGTCTTTTCACACGTGGTCAGACACAGGTTCTTACAATTGCAACACTTGGTCCCATCTCTGACAGACAGCTTCTCGACGGTATCGATGAGGAAGAGTACAAGCGCTATATGCACCACTACAACTTCCCCAGCTACTCTGTAGGTGAGACAAGACCCAGCCGAGGCCCCGGCAGACGTGAGATCGGTCACGGTGCTCTTGCAGAGAGAGCTCTCGTTCCCGTAATTCCCTCTGCAGAGGAGTTCCCTTATTCCATCAGACTGGTTTCCGAGGTTCTTTCTTCCAACGGTTCCACATCCCAGGGTTCTGTTTGTGGTTCCACACTTGCTCTTATGGACGCAGGTGTTCCCATCAAGGCTCCCGTAGCAGGTATCTCCTGTGGTCTTATCACAGAGGGAGACCGCTGGATGACAATGG
>CALEIO010000168.1 GCA_937875885.1 uncultured Clostridia bacterium
CTCAAAGAACCAGTAAGGTTTATCCATTCGGAATAATGTGAAATAAGATATTTCTTTTCCATATAACATATAAAACTCATTTTCTGTTTTTCCATATAAGGTATTTACTACCTCCGCAGCTTTTTCCATATCAACCTAAGGAGGAAGCTGTGTCATAATTTGTTTATTCATATCATATAATGACAGATTAATATCACTGCCTTCATAGTTATTAAATACTCTCCTTCGAGATTCTGAATAATTTCTCCATCTTCTGGAGTGTATCTAATTTGAGAGGGATCAAGCTATTTTATTTTTAAATCACCCATATTGAATCTCTCCTTTTTTTCATATATTATATTATATCAAAAATTTTTTGTTAAGTCAATTATTCTTTGATTAAAAGATAATATGTAAATCGGCAGGGATGTTCTTCTGAATGTCCCTGCTTTTTATTTGTGTACATTTTGGAAATTCTCTGTGCTATGGTTTACAAGCTGATATTATTATGATAAAATAACTTTGTATAGGTTACGTTAAGAGGTGTTATTATGGAAGGTAACTTTGATAAAAACAGAATTCCTGTTATGTGCGTCCTTACAACAGTGCTCTTGATTTTATCAATTGTAGGCGCACTTATACTTATAAAATCCTGCGGAGTAAATTACTATGTGGCAACACCAGACGAGGTAGTGGTTACTACGGAACCTGTAGAAACCGAGCCTGTGGACGAGAATACGGTCCCCACAACTCCGGACGGCAAGGAATATACCATTACTCAGGACTGGGATGCTCTTGCAAAGATTAATAAGGAAATTGTAGGTTGGATTCATGTGCCCAATACACAGGTGAATTATCCTGTGCTGAAGCACGATGGTGACGGTGTAGGTTATCAGTACTATCTGCACAGAAACTACGACCAGTCTTATCTGTTTGCAGGTAGTGTGTTTATCGACTACAGAAGTAAACAGGGTGTAGACAGCCGTAACATCATCACTCACGGTCACAATATGAACAACGGTACAATGTACCACGATTTGGTAGAATACGGCGAATACAAAGGAGATCTTGAATATTTCAGAAATTCACCCACTCTGTTCTTCAACACTCCTGAAGGTGGCGTTGAGCAGTGGATGATTTTCTCTGTGTACAAGACCAGTACATTGGAGCGTCACGGCGAATTCTTCAACTATCTTGTTGGTAGTTTTGAATCTGATGCACAGTTTATGAACTATGTGTACAACGTAAAAGAACGTTCTCTCTTTGATATTCCTGTTCCAATTAATGAAAAGGATCAGATTATTACACTTTCAACCTGCTCCTATGAGTATTCTGACTTCCGTACTGTTGTAGTTGCAAGAAAAATCAGAAAGGGTGAGAGTGTAAGAAATTACGTTGATGAAACTACCCTCAATGAGGATGCTCTCTGGCCTGAGGTTTACTACACAGACCACGCGGGCGAAAGACCCGTGCTGACCACATTCAAAACAGAGCTCAGCAAAGGCAATATTGACTGGTATGACGGTAAGGGTAAGCTGAAAGGCAACGAGTGGTTACCTGCTGTTGCAGGCAGACAGTCATTTACTGTTACCTTCATCAATTACGACGGCTCGATTATAGATACACAGATAGTTACTTACGGAAAATCTGCGTCGGCGCCAAGTGACCCCGTAAAACCCAGTGATGATTATTATGATTATCATTTCAAGGGTTGGCAGCAGGATTTCTCAAACGTTAAGTGTAATATGACAGTAGCTCCCAAGTTTGAGCCTGTGCTCAAAGAAAAGTGGCGTTAAGGGAATCGTGATAATGAAAAACATAATATTGACAGGAATGCCCGGTTGCGGCAAAAGTACAGTTGGTGTTGTGCTTGCAAAAACTCTGGGTATGGACTTTGTGGATACTGACTTGCTTATCTGTAAGCGTGAAAGTGCAACTCTGCAGAAAATTATCGAAGACAAAGGGCTTGAGTACTTTGCAGAGGTGGAATCTGCAGTGGGCAGAGGGCTTGCAGCAGAGAATGCTGTTGTTGCCACAGGCGGATCTATGGTGCTCTATGCTGATGCTATGGAATCTCTCAAGGAGAAAGGCACAGTGGTGTTTATAGATGTGAATCTCTCCGAGCTTACCAGGAGAATTACAAATATCACCACACGTGGAATCACTTTCAGAGAAGGAGAAACGTTGGAGACCATTTACAACTCCAGAAGACCTCACTACAAAAAGTATGCTGATGTAACTGTAAACATCAGCGAGGATTCTATTGAAAAAACAGTGGATAAGCTGGTGAAGCTTCTTGCTGAATAAAAGTAAAAAAATAACGGACTGCTGAATTGACTCGGCAGTCCGTTTTTTATATGTTGTGTTGTTAAATTACAGAGCGTACTTAACTTTATATTCGTCGTAGTATCTGAGGAATTCCTGGTTTTTGTTTTCCTTTACTCCGTTGAGATAAGCGTGAACGTCCATAGCATTCATATTAAGCTCGATAAGCGCAACTGCGATGTTGGAGCAATGGTCAGCGATTCTCTCGTAGTTTGTAACAAGGTCGGAGAATACAAAGCCCTGACCCAGAGTACAGTTACCATTTTGAACACGATTGATGTGTCTGAGCTTGAGCTCGTCGCAGAGCAGGTCAATCATTTCCTCCAGAGGTTCAACACGGAAGATTGATGTGTTGTTGTTATCAAGGAAACAGTCGATGGAAAGGTTAACAATTTCTTCAACTGCATTTGAGAGGATTGAAAGCTCTTTTGTAGCTTCGTGAGAGAAAGTGAGCTGCTTTTCCTGAATCTCTTTTGCAACATAGGCAATGTTAACAGCGTGGTCTGCAATTCTTTCAAAGTCACCGATTGTGTGGAGGAACTTTGAAACCTCGCGGCTCTGTGCAGCGTTCAGGTCAAGACCTGTAATCTTTACAAGGTATGTGCCAAGACGGTCTTCAAATTTATCGATAACCTCTTCTTTTTCCTGAACAACATTGTATTCTTCGTCATTGTAGTCGTTAAGCAAGGCAACAGCTCTGAAGAAGTTACGCTGTGATTTCTTTGCCATTTCAGTAAGAACAGCAAGACTCTGCTCGATTGCAAGAGCGGGGTTTTCCAGAAAACGTTCGTCAAGTCTGTCAAGAATTCCGTACTCGTGCTCGTTTTCGGATTCTTTATCTTTGATAAACCAGCAAACAAGCTTGTCGAACTGATTAACAAAGGGAAGAAGAACAAGTGTTGTTGCTGCATTGAATACTGTGTTGATGATTGAAATGCTGACAGCATCAGCATTATCCCTCATAAACTGGAAGCTGAATGTTGCATCCAGACCAAAGCAGATAGGTGTGAATATGATAGCACCGATTGTGTTGAAGATAAGGTAGATGATAGATGCACGCTTACCGTTTGTGGTAGCACCGATAGCTGAAAGAAGCACAGGCATAGATGCACCGATACACATACCGATTGTAAGATACAGAGCAGTAGCATTGCTTACTGCGCCGGTAAGTGCAAGAGTCTGCAGGATACCGATGGAAGCAGAGGCGCTCTGAAGAATTGCTGTAATGATGGTACCTGCAAGTACACCCAGCAGAGGATTGTCAAAGGATGACATCATATCTGCAAACATAGGGCTGTCCTTGAGTCCGCCCATAGCGCCGCTCATAAACTTCATACCGCTCATAAGTACTGCAAAACCAAGCATAATGTCGCCTGTGTGCTTGAGAGATGCTTTTTTTGCAAGCATCATAAAGAGTACGCCGATGAAAGCAAATACTGCGCTGATGAAGGTGGTGGAGAGAAGCTGTGTCCACCAAGGACCACCGCTGCCTGATTCTACAGCAGAGAGGGAGAGGATCCAGGCTGTGGCTGTTGTACCGATGTTGGCACCCATAATGATACCGATAGCCTGAGTAATTTTCATCATACCGGAGTTAACAAAACCAACTACCATACAAGAGGTGGCAGATGATGACTGGATAACAGCGGTAACACCTGTGCCGAGAAGCACACCCTTGAGGGGAGTGGAGGAAAGTTTCCAGAGGAGAGTTTCCAGTTTGTTACCCGCTACACGTTTCAGTCCGTCACCCATGGCTTCCATACCAAACAGGAAGAGTGCAAGACCGATGATAAGCTCAAAAATTTGCTTGGGCTCCATAAGTAGGTTCACGACCTTTCTGATTATTAGAAAAATTATTTTATGTTTTTCCACTATTGATATAATCATATCAAAGCAATGTAAAATATAAAATATCGTAATGTAAAATCTATGTAAAATTTTGTTTTTTATAAAGAAAAAACACCGCAAGGGTTTTGCGGTGTTTTGGTATGTAATATTTTTGTATGGTGTGTTTATTTGTCTTTCTTTTTCTTTGTGAATACAGTAATGCCTGCGCGATATACTAAATCTGTCCACAGAGAAAGCACAAAGGCAACTGTTATTGTGCACAGCCATACGGGAATGAAGAAGTTGAATCTGTCTTCAAAAACAGGGAACATCTTGTTGAGCTTCTGTGAGTAAATGTACTGGTCCAGCATCCAACTGCACAGATATGCTCCGAAGGTAAGGTCTGAAAGTCTGCCAAGACTACGGGAAACAAAAACGGGAACTTTCTTGAAACTGATGGAGTTGAGGAAGATGAACAGTGTAACACCCATCAGGAAAATACCGACGCTGTTGTAGTTTGTCCAGTTGAAAACACTTGCGGTGCCGTTGTAGCAACGGGCAACAACATAAGTACCGAAAATGCCCCAGCATGCAAGGAAGATAAGAAGTGCATAGATGGGCTTGATTCTGAAGTCGTTTTTGTGACGTGCAAGGAATGCACCTACAAAGTAATAGCAGATAGGATAGGAGCCTGTCCACCAGCCGGGAAATAACTTCCAGTAATCTTTATTGCCTGCTGCAAACCATCTGCCGTCTGCAGCGTCAAACTCGTATGCATTGAAGAAAGTGGGGAGAATTGTAAGAACGAAAAGTGTTGCAATCAGAAAATATTCCTGTTTCTTTGTTGTGGTATTCTGCCATATCATATTGAGGAAAGGAATGAGCAGGAAAAGACCTATGTACATTTCTACATACCAGGAGTAGTGAGTGTAAGAGGTGAAGTTTTCTACATACTCTCTGATAGAGTATTTCCATCCCAATACTTTCAGAATGTAGATAAGGTCCATTGTCATAATGATGAGATAGGGGACAAGGAACTTTGTGATTTTAAGATAGTACTTTTTGCAGGGTTCTATTTTTTTGTTGCCCTGCAGATAACCTGTGAGCAAGAGAAAAAGTGGAATGCACAGCAGAAACAGAGTTCTCATAAATGTCATTATTATCATTTTGGGACTATCAACAGTGTTTGAGTAATAGCCGTTGTGCAAAAAGAAGTGTACACCGGGTACAAAGATGAAAGCAACTATGCGGATTATATCCAGGTTAATATCTCTTTGAAATGTTTTGCCGGGGTTTGAAATGCGTTTTAGTAAATTCATATTCATTTCCTTTCTGTGTGCGGAATCAGAACAGAATTCTGATTGTTGTGCCAACTCCAAGTTGACTTTCTATAGAAACATAAGCATTATGGAATTTAGCACCGTGTTTTACAATGGAAAGACCAAGGCCTGTGCCGCCGATTTCTTTTGAATGGCTTTTGTCTGCACGGTAGAATCGTTCGAATACGTGGTCAATGTCAGCTTCGGAGATGCCGATTCCCGTATCTGTAACAGAAAGCTCAACTCCGTCTATGCATTGACGGATGGAGACATCAACTTTGCCGTTGTCTTTGTTGTACTTGATGGCGTTGTCGCACATATTGTGAACAATTTCTTCTATTATCACTTCAGCACCGTTTATTTCGCAGTGCTCACCCTCAAGGTTTATTGTAACATTCTTTTTCTTTGCCTGATGCTCAAGATTGTTTATTACTGCAGAGCAACAGTCGTAAAGGTCTATGCGCTCGATTTTTACGGAAATATCCTTTTCGTCCAGCTGGGAAAGTTTGATTATATCGCCCACAAGGCTTATCATTCGCATGGATTCATCGTGAATTTTGCCTGCAAAGCGGGGGATGTCCTCTTCTTTTACAAAGCCGTCACGGATGAGCTCGGCGTATCCTGAAATGGATGTAAGGGGAGTTTTGAGCTCGTGGGATACGTTTGCAGTGAATTCTCTGCGCATTCTGTCTTGTTCTTCGTGCTCATTTCTTATCTGTGACACTCTGCGGGAAATTTCTTCGTTCTGTTCTTCTATCTTATTGACAAAGGGAACAAGCTCGGGATAGATTTTTGTTCTGTCGGGAGAATAAAGATTGAGCTCGTTTACCGGTTTCAGAATACGGCTTGAAAGTTTGCTTGCAAGAAAAAGAGAAATTGCTGCAGCAGCCAGAAGAACGATTGCCACATATCCTGTGATGCTGTGTATGAGTGATATGTAGGTGTGCTGTGTGTCGCAGATGCAAAGCACATAACTGTTGTGAAGCTTTTCAGACAAAAGAATTTGTTTTTCTGACATACTGAGGGGAGAGGTGTGATGCCCTCTGTCATTTTCCACAGCTTCCTCAAAAACTTCTTTAAGTGCCTTTTCAGAAACAGTAATATTAGTGTTGTTGGTCTGGATAACCTGTCCGTTTTCATCCATAAGAATAATCAGCTGATCAACATCGAAAGTTCCGATATGTTCAATGTTGTGCTCCTGAGCCATATGGGAAAGGTAGCTGAGCTGGGTATCAAGATTTCTTTTTTGCTGCTTTGAATAGTAATTGAACAGAAAAGCAGATATAAGGCAGGAGCAGATGAGGATAACTGCAAGACAGGTAAAAAATGTACCTGTGAATATTCTTTTTCGCATAATTACTCTCCGATCATATAGCCGATGCCGCGTATTGTCTGGATAAGGTCGCCTGCTTCTCCCAGTTTGTTTCGGAGTGTTCGCACGTGAACGTCAACGGTTCTGCTCTCGCCATCAAAAGAATATCCCCACACTTGGTTGAGAATCTGATCTCTGGAGAGTACAATTCCTCGATTTTCAAGAAGCATACATAGCATCTGGAACTCTTTGAGTGTGAGCACAACCTTTTCTCCGTTGACTTTTACCTTGTGCTTCTGGGGAGAAACAGTGAGTTTTCCGACTGTGTATTCGGGTGCACTGTCTGCAGAGGATTCTGTTCTGCGCAGAACAGCTTTGATGCGTGCCACCAGCTCCATCATACCGAAGGGCTTGGGCACATAGTCGTCTGCACCAAGGTCGAACCCTTTTACTTTATCGTACTCATCGGACTTTGCTGTGAGGATGATAACGGGGATTTTCTTTGTAAGCTTTTCGTTGCGGATTTTTTTGAGAATGGAAAGACCGTCCTCCTGCGGAAGCATAACGTCAAGGAGAATTAATGTGGGAAGTTTTTCGTTCAGTGCTTTCCAGAATTTGTCGGGAGCAGAAAAACCCTGTGCTTCAAGACCTGTGGAGTTAAGAGTGTACACCACAAGTTCGCGGATATTGTCGTCGTCTTCTACAAAATATATCATACTGTTACCTCCCGTAACCTGATGAGAAATACATATTATGAAAGTATTGATGACCATATAACCTCACTATAAATAATATCATACTGATGGGATAAAATAAAGAAAATTTTTATTTTTCAGCAAACAAAAACAGCAGCTTGTTTTTAGGCAAACTGCTGTTTTGATATTAGTTGTGTTATTAAAGAGAATAAGCGTTTCTGATGTAGTTTACAAGTGCCGGTGAGAACATTTCTGAAAGTTCATCGGGCTTGTCGGGCAGAGCAACAATAATCTGCTTTGAGCAACGGATAAGGTAGCCGTACTGTTTACCAAGATTGTTGCGAAGCTTTTTGATGTCGGAAGCAGTGACTTTTGTGGAAGAGAGAGCCTTTGAGAGTACATCGGAAAGACCGTTTTTACCGCTGAATCCCAGACCACCGATGATAAACACCAGGTTGCATCTTGAGAGGGAAGCAATGAGCTTTTCTCCAAGTATAATGGGAGTAGTGGAAGCGGTGACGGTGTTGATGTCAATGCCGAGTTCTTCCAGTTGCTTTTTCAGAGCTTTTTCGCAGTAGCTTGTTTTACGTGCAAGATAAAAAATAAGGTCACATTTCATAAACGTTCTTCTTTCTCTGCTGAAGTTATGCTTATTCTGCAGCCACAGTTTCTACCGGGTCGGTAGGGGGAATGGTTGCCTGAGTGGCAGGAGTTGTTTCAACAGGGGTGTTCTGTACCACCTGAGTGGTTGCCTGTGTTACAGGAGCCTGGGTTGTTGCGGGAACAACAGGTGCCTGTGTAGCCTGTGGCTGAGGCTTTTCAGGAGCATCGGTGGGGTTTGTAGTGGGTGTGGGTTTAAGATATTTATCGTAAACGGGCTTGATTGTCAGGTCTTTGGTAACCTTTGTGAATTTAGGAGACCATTTTCTGAAAACATAGTTGTATGTGTCATCAGATTCCTTGATGGGAGGTGCACCTACAGGAGCAGTTGCATCTTCACCTTTGAGCACATACTGTGTCAGTATTTTTTTGCCTTTTGCGTCAACGAATGTTACCTTGAACATTTCGCTTTGTTCCATAAACTCCAACTCGCCGTTACCCTTGAGTTTTCCGCTTCCGTCATACCAGCTGAGGTTGCCCTCTTTGTATTCAGAAGCAAAGCTTGAGTACACTGTGCCCTGGGGAGTTGCCTGTTTTACTTTTTTAGTGTATTTGCTGACATCTTCGTTTTCACGTAACTGACGTGCTACAACGATGGTGCGCATATTGTCTGTTTCGTATGAGCAGGTGGAAAGAGTAAGAAGTCTGTCCTTTTCATTTATGGGAACATTGATATCCAGATATGAGCGGGCTTTGATGTTGTAGATGAAGTTCATATACTGGGCGCTGCCCTCGAACTCGGTCTGCAGATAGTTGAAGATTGCTTTGTTGTTGTTTGCAACGTCAATCTTCATAACTGCAAAGATTACCCAATCCTGGCTGCCGTCGGGAGTATCGATGGTTACAATGGGAGAAGATTTGTAGAACTTTGTATTACCCTGTGTCCATCCGTCTTTGTTGGCATATTTCAGCAAAGAGCCGAACATAGAGTCGTCACTGCCCATATTGTGACCGTGGAGAATAACGTGTTTGCTGTCGATTCCGTCTGCACATCTGTAGTCCATAAAGATACTGCCGAAGTCGGAATATTTCTTTTTGTAATTTTTGTAGAGATAAAACTGGGATTTTTCATTGTCTTCCTTGTGGAAGAGAATGGGATAATCCACCTTTGTTTTATCGATCTTTATCCAGCCTACAATTTCTTTGTTGACTTTTTCAAGACCCTCCCAGTTTCGTGTGACTTCGTCGTATGTAGCAATAACATTGCCCTCGGGGTCGGTTACAACCTCAACGGTTGAAGAGTAGAAGATATCCTGAATTTCTTTCATATCAGACTGGTTTACAGCCGGGTCGATAACATAGAATTTGAAGAGCAGACCTGCACCTGTGAGGAAGGTGATTATTGCAACAAGGACTACAATTTTCAGAAGAATTGCCTTGACGCTGTCACCTTTCATAGGAATGAAACTTTTGATGAAGTTTCTGAACTTTGGTGTCTTTTCGTTGTCTTCATCTGAATCGTTCTCTGTATCGGAAGTAACATCTGAATCGGTTCCGTCTTCTGTGTCGTCCTGAATGTCTACGGGAGGTTCAGGACGGTCTTCAGGTTCTTCTTCGTCAAAGATAATCAGATCTTCTGCCGGTTCAGACTGAAAGTTTATGGTGTCTGTATCGGAAGCTTCAGGTTCCTCTGTGTCCACAATTGGAGCTGTGGGCTCGGAAAGTGCCTCGGGTGTGATGATTTCGGTAAGTGTTCCGGGTTCTGTTGCTTCAGCAGGTGCTTCGGATTCGGTTATATCTTCTGTGGCTTTTGGCTGTGAATCGTCATTTTTTTTTAAGAAAGCCATCAGTCTGTCTTTGAAAGTAAGGGGCTTGTTGTTTGTGTAGATATATCCGTCGGGACATTCTTCGTACATCTTGAAAAACAGATCTTTTGCCGCATTTACTGCATCACACAGATAGTCCAGAGTATTACCGGGGATAAGGCTTAATGCAGGGAGTACAAGGACTTTATGTTTGTTATAGATGAAACAATAGGCGGGATATTCGCCGGGGAAACCTTCCAGAGTCTGTACGTTGATATTGGGATAAAGCTCCGATTTTTTATATTCGGGAGGTGCATTCTTGAGTATCTCTTTTTCCAGAGCGTCCATAAAGGGACCAAAAAGAGTCTGGAATGAGCTGCTGTCCTTTGTGTCGATAGCGTTGATAAAAATGAGCAGCTCGGGGGGATTGCTTTCTACAAGGCTCTCAAAAAGGTCAGCTTTTATCTTTTTGGGATTCCAGTCAATTTCTGTCTTGAAAAGCACCTTTACTGCAGCTCTGTTGTTGAGCTCGGTAACTATTTTTTTTAAGTGTCGGTTTATGAAAGAGATTTCTTCCTCGCTGGAGCGAACGGAATAAAGCTCGGTTCTCATATACGATTCCTCCTGTGAAAGAGTGTAGTTTTATCTCAGCTGAGTAATCTTCACATTCTCAACTGCCTCGTCAATGAGGTCATAAAGCTTTGCATCCTCTTCTGCATAGCGCACGAATTTGAGAACAGGTCTTGTTCTGGGATGCTTGGGGGTGAATACTGTGCAGCAGTCTTCGAAAGGTTCGATGGAAATATCGAAAGTGTCAATCTTGCGGGAAATCTGGATGATTTCTTCTTTGTCCATACCGATAAGGGGACGGAATACAGGCATATCAGATGCATCATCTGTGCAAGCGATAGCGTGGATTGTCTGGCTTGCAACCTGACCAAGGCTTTCGCCTGTGATGAGTGCTGTGCAGTCACGCTGCTTTGCGATTATTTCAGAAATCTGCATCATCAGTCTTCTCATAATGATAGTGAA
>CALEIO010000169.1 GCA_937875885.1 uncultured Clostridia bacterium
AAAGGCGGCGGTCTTGCCGCACTTCACTTCATTCTTAATATAAAGAGAGAGCGCCTCAACGCCGTCACCTGCCATAGACGAGGTCACGAAGGTCTCAATGCCCGAGAGCTTATAAATCTCGGCATACTCGTCTGCCGCGGTGGGGTCAACGTCGGTCTTTGTAATAACAACAACCGGGTGAATATCGTTATGTACCGCGATGGCAATAAGCTTATCCACCGTCTCAATGACGGGCGAGGGCTTTGCCGCAGCGAAAACTATGAAAAGATAGTCAAGGTTTGCAAGGGGCGGACGGATAAGCGAGTTCTTTCGCTCATCGAAGGAGGCAATTACGATGCCGTCGGGCGTGGAGTCGTCGATCTGTACGGTGACGTTATCACCGATAAGAAGCTTCTCCTCGTCGCGCTTCAAATTACCCTTGGCGCGGCAGGCAAGACGGCTGATCTTACCGCCCTCGTCTATTCGCACCTCGTAAAGTCCACCAAGGCCCTTTGTAACCTTTCCGTGTTTTTCTGTAATCAAATCAATTTTCTTCCTTTTTATTAAGATTAGATCGGCGAAGCTGGCCGCAGGCCGCATTAACGTCGCTACCAAGCTTGCGTCTGACGGTGGCGGTGATGCCGCGCTTTTCAAGGGCGTCTGCAAAGGCATTTACACTCTCGGCGCTTCCCTTCTTAAATCCGGTCTCCTTAACCTCGTTGACACGGATAAGGTTAACGTGGATGGGCGCGCCGATGGGCTTGAAAAATTTCTTAAGCAGCTCCGCAAGCTCTATAGCATCGGCAAGAGAGTCGTTTTTGCCCGAAATAAGAGTGTACTCAAAGGAAATGCGGCGGCCGGTAGTCTTGTAATACTCTACGCAAGCGGTGAGGAGGGCGTCGATATTCCACTTGTTGTTTATAGGCATAATTGCCGAGCGGGCCTCATCGTTTGCCGCGTGCAGAGAGATTGACAAGGTTATACGGTGTCATATCCTCTTCCGCACAAGGTGAAAGGCAGGAATGAATATGAAAATCGTAGTAATACTTATTCATACATATTAATAATAATGTTTACACAGCTTTGCTGAGCACAAGTGCTGTGTCGTAAGCAGAAAGACCTGTGGAGATTACATTGATGCCCTTGGACTCTGCTGCTGCCTTTACGTCATCCTCAAGGGTAACTCCCTCGGCAAGGATTACACAGGCTACATCTGTAAGTGCAGCCACAGCCAGAGTGTTGATGTTGGACATAATGGTTATCCAGGCGTTGCCGCATTGTGCCTTGCCCATAACCCAGCTCAAAAGGTCGCCGATGTAAACACCTTCGATTTCCCGGTCGCCTTCTGCAAGGGTAACGGGGCAGAAGCCCTCTGTGTTACACAAATCATTTACTGTCATCTGTGTCACCTTTTTTGTCAAGATACTCCATAAGCTCCTGGCGATAGAGGATTGTGCAGTCAGACATCTTTGCCGTACCCTTTACCACGTCCTCTGCAAAAGCGCTGCAGGTGGGAGCACCGCAGGCACCGCAGTCAATACCGGGAAGCTCTGTGCGGAGCTTCTGGATTTCTGCCATCATCCTCATAGATTCGCTCATACTGGAGCTGAGTCGGGAGATGGGGTAGTAGGTAGGCATCTCGGAGAAGAAGAATTCCTCGGGGATTGCCTGTGAATTCTCTTTACTGAGGAAGTTCTGTGACACAGGCAGATATCTGCGCAGTGTCTGGAGCTTTGCCTTGGCAATAAAGGGATTCTGCATTGTGAGCACTCCTCCCACACAGCCGCCTGTGCAGGCGTTGAGCTCGATGAACTCCAGGGGAGGGATGGTGTCGTTCTCTATCTGGTCAAGAATATGGTTTACATTCTCAATTCCGTCAGCTGCAAGGTAAGCATCGTTCATAAGCGCTGTGGCTTCTCCGCCTGAAGTTGCCCAGCCGATGCCGATTTTGCCCGACTTGGAAAGAGGATGAATATTCTCTGAATGTTCCATTGCGTTTAACAGCTGAAAATAAAGGTCGCTGATAGACACAACGATGTCAACTTTGCTCTTGTAGCTGCCGAAGCCGTTCTTTACGTAGCTTGCCTTGGCAGGGCAGGGAGAAATAAAGCAGACGCCGATTTCTTCCTCGGAAAGCTCGGGGTGAGCCTTCTTTGCGCTTTCTCTTGCCATCATAGCCGCAATCTCCATTGGGGGGAGCATAGGCATAATGTTGTCGGTAAGAGAGGGGAATCGCAGAGCTATAAGGCGCATAACCACAGGACAGGCAGAAGAGATAACGGGCTTGGGCACGTTTTTGTCTTTTAAGTAGAGTCTTGTGTAAGCAGAGACGATTTCGGCGGCGGTGGCAACCTCCACCACATCGTCAAAGCCGATGTCAAGAAGTCCTTGCAGAACATAGTCGACATCTTCAAGCTCTTCGAACT
>CALEIO010000170.1 GCA_937875885.1 uncultured Clostridia bacterium
TATGATTTTGTATAAAGCAGCACTTTTGTGTTGCTTTATTTTTTTACACACCACATTTGCAATCAGCATAAAATACAGAGAAGATAATAAGAAATAAGTGGTGTTTATATGAATACAGGCTACGGCTCTTTTGCAATTATCGGCGGCGATAAAAGACAGCTTTTTTGTGCCCGCTCATTGTCAGACGATGGTTATGCTGTTACTATTGGTGGGTTTGACCGTATAACAGAAATGAAAAACGTGGAGATTACTTCGCCCTTTGAAGCTGCGCTTATGAGTGAAGTGATTATATTACCACTGCCTTGCGTTGATAATAACGGTAGGATTCCTGCTCCTTTCTCTGCAGATAATATCGAACTAACAGATGACCTTATAACAGCAATGAAGGGCAAAAAGATTTTCTGTGGTATGAAATCCCGTCTGGAGTCTTCTTGCGCCGCACTTTCGCCCTATCTTTATGATTACTACGAAAGAGAAGAGTTTGCCGTGTGCAATGCGGTTGCTACAGCAGAAGGAGCGCTGGAAATTGCTATGGGCACTTTTGAGGGAACAATCAATGGCGCCAGATGTCTTGTAATAGGATACGGCAGAATCGGTAAGTCTCTTATGCATATGCTTTCATCTCTTGGAGCAGATGTTACCGTAAGCGCCAGAAAACCCTCGGACCTTGCGTGGATAGAGCTCTATGGAGCAAAAGCGGTGAGGACAGATGAGTTGTACAAGGAAAATTCCTACGACATCATATTCAATACTGTACCTGCCAATATACTCAGCTGTGTATTACTTGCAAAAATTGCTCTCAAAGCCGTAGTCATAGACCTTGCCTCAGGAGAGGGAGGGGTGGATAAGTATGCTGCCGAGCGACTTGGTATTACACATATTCACGCTCTTTCTTTGCCGGGAAAGGCAGCTCCGAAAACCGCCGGAGAAATTATAAAGAAAACAATATATCACATTCTTGAGGAGGATGACAGGTGACAGGAATAACCGTAGGTTATGCTCTGTGCGGCTCCTTTTGCACCTTCTCCAAAACAATTCCCCAAATGAAACAACTTGTGGAATCAGGTGTCAGGGTTTTGCCGATAATGTCACAGACGGCATACTCTACCGACACACGTTTCGGAAAGTCAGAGGAGTTTATTTCGGAAATAGAAAAAATCTGCGCAAACAAAGTTATCCATACTGTTTTTGATGCAGAGCCCATAGGACCCCAAAAAATGTGCGATTTGCTTGTGGTGGCACCTTGTACGGGTAATACCCTTGCAAAACTTGCAAACGGAATAACCGACACAGCTGTTACAATGGCAGTTAAATCTCATCTTCGTATAAAGCGACCTGTGCTTTTGTGTGTTGCTACCAACGACGGTTTGGGTGCATCTGCACAGAATATTGGAAAGCTCATAAACACAAAGAATATATTTTTTGTACCCTTTGGTCAGGATGACCCCGAAACAAAGCCCAACTCTCTGGTGGCAGATTTCAGCCTGATTCCCGACTGTGTAACCCACGCTTTACAGAATATCCAGTATCAACCCGTTATAATGGGTAATAAATAAATTCAGATAATAGTGCAGAATTTGCGGCAGCCGACAGGGTTGTCGCAATATTTTTGCCTTAAGCCTTTTGTTGCAAAAAAACTTTTATTGTGATATCATAAAAACAGAATAATAAAATGAGGTGTAAAGTATGAAATACTGTTGCGCTTGCAAAAAAATCATTAAAGAAGAAACAGACAAATGTTCCGTTTGCAGCGGTGCTGTTGAGGAGGTTACTCCCAATGCAATCGTTACTGTTGCAGTTGTTAAAGGTACATCTGTAAAAATTCTTGAGTCTGCACTTAAAGATGCTGGTGTTCCCTGTGCATTCGAAAAAACAGACGGAAATGTTTACAATGAATATAATATCAAGGTTTCTGCA
Organism: uncultured Clostridia bacterium; assembly: GCA_937875885.1. Lineage (GTDB taxonomy): Bacteria > Bacillota > Clostridia > Oscillospirales > Acutalibacteraceae > Ruminococcoides. The sequence goes on from CALEIO010000170.1 coordinate 1,918, forward strand.
GAAAGCGACAATAAGGTGCTGGTGCCCTTTGAGATGTACAACAAGGCTTTTGATATTTGCGAAGGTTTTGGTTTTGTTAGTCCCGAAGACCGTCTTATTGATGAAGATTCACAGGATGTTAATGAGGATAACCGCTCTTATAACGAAAAGTTTGAAGCTAAAACCGGTATGAAGCATCAGACCTGGCAGATGCTTTCAATCGTGCTTTTTGTTATTGTAGCTTGTCTTGTAATCTGGGGCATTGATTTTGCTGCAGAGTTTATCAAGAGTCTGTTCTGATTTGTATAGGTGATATTATGAGCAAACCTTATGTTAGTGCTGTAGTGGTTGCTGCAGGCAATTCCACACGAATGGGCAGTGTAATCAGCAAACAATTTATCCCTCTTCTGGGAAAACCTATCATAGCATATACCCTCTCTGCTTTTGAAAATTCAGAATCTGTTGACGAGGTTGTAGTAGTCTGCAGAGAATCTGATATGCAGCAGATTAAAGAGATAGCAATAAATGAAAACTGCACCAAGGTTAAAGCTTTTGTTGTAGGTGGTGCCACCAGAAGTGAAAGTGTATTTTCAGGCATTTCTGCAACCAGCGAAAACACAACACATTTTGCTATTCACGATGGTGCCAGACCTTTGGTTAAACCCTCCGATATCGATAATGTAGTCAATGCTGCTGTTGAGTGCGATGCGGCTGCTTTGGCAGTACCCGTTACTGATACTATCAAGATTGTTGATAGCGATGGTTTTATTAAGCACACACCCTTAAGAGCTTCTCTGCGTGCGGCACAGACACCCCAGGTGTTCAAAAAATCTCTATATCTTCAGGCGCTCGATTTTACAAATGGTGCGGATTTTACAGATGATTGTGCTTTGGTGGAATGTATCGGAGCAAAGGTAAAAATTGTAGTGGGTGACTATACCAATATCAAGGTTACCACACCGCAGGATATTCCTCTTGCTGAAGGAATTCTTATGGACAGAACAAGGAGAGAATGATATGTTCAGAATAGGTCACGGATATGATGTTCATCGTCTGAAAGAGGGCAGAGCTCTTATTTTGGGCGGAGTAAATATACCTTATGAGCTTGGTCTTGATGGTCACAGTGATGCTGATGTGCTTGTTCACGCCATAATGGATGCGCTTCTTGGTGCAGCGGCAATGGGTGATATAGGCGGACTTTTCCCTGACACCGACCCTGCATATAAGGGTGCTGACAGTATTAAACTTTTCGAGTGTGTAATCTCAAAACTTTCCGAGAAAGGCTACACAGTAGGCAATATTGATGCAACACTTGTGGCACAGAAGCCCAAAATCAAGCCTTATCTTCTGCAGATGAGAGAAAATATTGCAGATGTTTGCGGTGTGGATATTGATGCTGTAAACGTTAAGGCTACTACAGAAGAAAAACTCGGTTTTACCGGCTCCGGTGAGGGTATGGCAGCTCATGCTGTATGCATAATCACAAAAGAATAATATTGATGAATACAGAATGCACTTCTTTCATATTAATTCTATGATGAATATGAAAGAGGTGCTTTTTATGTTTTTGTTTCCGAAGAAAGCTGCAAAGAAAATTCCAAAATGTATTTCCGCTATGTTTGCAGTGCTGATTATCTGCAGCTGCTTTTGTTGTGTGAATGTTTCTGCTTTGTCAGCAGAAGATATAACAGCTCCCTCTGCTGTGCTTATGGAACCTTATACAAAGCAGATACTTTTTGAGAAAAATCCCCACGAAGTCCGTGCTTGCGCTTCCATAACAAAGGTTATGACCCTTATTCTCATATTTGAAGCGATCGAAGCAGGTAAGATTGATTATACGGATGAGGTGTGTACGTCAGCTCATGCCGCAGGAATGGGAGGATCTGACATCTGGCTTGAAGAGGGAGAGGTGATGTCGGTTTATGATATGATAAAGGCTGTTGTGGTTGCATCTGCCAATGATGCCGCAGTAGCTCTTGCTGAACTTGTGTGTGGTTCAGAAGATGAGTTTGTAAATAAGATGAATGAAAGAGCAAAAGAACTTGGTATGAATGACACAACCTTCAAAAACTGCAATGGACTGGATGAAGAAGGCCACCTTACCTGCGCTTATGATGTGGCACTTATGTCGGCAGAGCTTATCCGCCACGAAAAGATTTTTGAATTCAGCTCTATATGGCTTGATTATCTGAGAGATGGCGAAACCCAGATTGTAAACACCAATAAAATGATGCTCCAATCATCAAGCTACTACCGCTCTTATATTAAGGGACTTAAAACCGGCACAACCTCACAGGCAGGAAGCTGTATGTCTGCAACTGCAGAGCGTGATGGACTGTCACTGGTAGCTGTGGTGCTTGGGTGTGATTCGGGTACATCCAGATTTTCTGACAGCGCAAAGCTTCTTGATTTTGGTTTTGCAAACTATAAGGTTGCAACTCTGACTTTACCGGAAGGGTGTCTTGCTCCTGTTGATGTAAAAGGTGGTATGGTGCCTTTTGTTACAGTGGAGTGTACCGCAAAAGAAAGCTTAGTGCTTCCGAAGGGTAATGCGGCTGAACTTTTGGTAGAATATAGTATTGATGAAGAAATTGAAGCACCTGTTGTGAAAGGTCAGATAGTGGGGAAGGTGACGTATTCGTATAACGGCGAGATAGTGGAAGAGTGCGATATAACAGCATCTCAAAGTACAGAAGCGATGAATTTCGGAGCAATTATGATGCTTTTGTGGCAAAAACTAATTTCTTTGTGAGAATTTATAAATTTTTTAGTGAAAATGTAAAAATCCTCCTTGCATTCTTTAATGTAATATAGTATAATATCAATAATTAAAACTTGTGCTAGTATAGCACAGCTATATTGGAGGATTTACAATGCCCACATATCTTTCTGACAAACATGTTAAAAGCTTTATTACTAAAGATGAGCTTACTGCTATTGCTCCTCAGGTAAAGGCTGCACACGAAGCTCTTCACACAGGCACAGGTCTGGGTAACGACTTCATCGGTTGGCTCACTCTTCCCACAGATTATGACAAAGAAGAGTTTGCACGCATCAAGGCTGCTGCAGAGCGTATCAAGAAGAACACAGATGTTTTCATCGTTATCGGTATCGGTGGTTCTTACCTTGGTGCAAGAGCAGCTATCGAATTCCTGACTTCTCCCAACTACAATGCACTTGCTAAGGATACACCTCAGATTTACTATGCAGGTAACAGCATCAGCTCTACTGCACTTTCTGAGCTTATCGACCTTTGTGAGGGCAAGGACGTTTCAATTAATATGATTTCAAAATCAGGTACAACTACTGAACCTGCTATTGCTTTCCGTGTTCTCAGAGAGCTTCTCGAGAATAAGTACGGCAAAGAGGGCGCAAAGGAGCGTATCTACTGCACAACTGACAAGGCTCGCGGCACACTCAAGCAGCTTGCAGACCGTGAAGGCTACGAGACATTCGTAGTTCCCGATGATGTTGGCGGCAGATTCTCTGTACTTACAGCTGTTGGTCTTCTTCCCATTGCTGTTGCAGGTGCAGATATCGATGCTCTTATGGTAGGTGCACAGAAGGCACAGGCTGATTTTGACAACGACGATGTATTTACCAACGACTGCTACAAGTACGCAGCACTTCGTAACTGCCTCTATCGCAAGGGCAAGACAACAGAAGTTCTCGTTTCTTACGAGCCCGCATTTACAATGATGTCCGAGTGGTTCAAGCAGCTTTATGGTGAGAGCGAGGGTAAGGACAACAAGGGTATTTTCCCTGCAAGTGTTGTTTTCTCCACAGACCTCCACTCTATGGGTCAGTACATTCAGGATGGTAGAAGAGATCTCTTCGAGACAGTTGTTCTTTTCGACAAATGTAAGAGAGAGATTACACTCGGCACAGATCCCGAGAACGTAGACGGACTCAACTTCCTCTGCGGCAAGACAATGGACTTCATCAACAGAAAAGCTTTTGAAGGTACTGTTCTTGCTCACAATGACGGTGGTGTTCCCAATATCGTTCTCAACGTTGCTGAGATGACAGAGAGTGAACTGGGATACCTCATCTATTTCTTCGAAAAAGCATGTGCTATCTCTGGCTACATTCTTGGTGTTAATCCCTTTGATCAGCCCGGCGTAGAGAGCTACAAGAAGAATATGTTTGCTCTCCTCGGCAAGCCCGGCTATGAGCAGGAAAAAGCAGCCTTGGAAGCAAGACTGGTATAAACATAAACGGAGGTAAAACTTATGGTAACACTTATCATCGGCAAAAAAGGAACCGGCAAAACAAAGACCCTTATCGCAGATGCGAATGCGGCAGTTGCAAACGACGGTTGTGTCGTGTGCGTTGAAAAGGGCAGAAAGTTGATTTATGACATCAGCCATAAAATTCGTCTGATCAGTTCCGAAGAGTACGATATCAATACTTACGACCGTTTCTACGGATTCCTGTGCGGCTTGATGTCCGCCAATTACGACATTACCAACATCTTTGTAGACTCCATTACCAAGATTTG
>CALEIO010000171.1 GCA_937875885.1 uncultured Clostridia bacterium
AATATTTTCTTCTTTCAGTAGTTTTTGCAGGTTGCTCAAAGAACAACGACCCTGTAGCAGACACACAGCATCCTACCGAAAGCACAGCTGAGGCTACAAATCTTCAGGAGAATTCCGATGTTTCAACCGAGGAAACAGCACCCACCACTGAGGAAAATGAGCTGGAGATTATGACTTACCCTGTAGATGACTATATTGCAGAAGATGCTACACAGCCTGTGCCCACAGAAGCGCATCAGGAGAGCAACACCCAGGAAGCAACAGAGCCTGAAACTACAGAGCAGCAGGTGATTGAACTTCCTTTTGTGCCCATTAACTAACAGCAATAATTCTGTAAAACAGGCAGAACCCCGATTGTTAAGTCGGGGTCCTTTTTTGTGTCTATTTGTTTTTGTTAAAACATTTTTTGTCAAATGCTGGGTTAAAAGCGTAGAAGTTTTTAGAGTCGAGCTTGTCGGTGAGCAGTCGTAGATTTTCACCGAATCGCTGGTAGTGAACAACCTCACGCTCTCTAAGAAAACGAATAGGGTCAAGCACATCGGGATCGTCGCAGTATCTTAAGATGTTATCATAGGTTGTGCGTGCTTTTTGCTCTGCTGCCATATCCTCGTGCAGGTCTGTTATGGGATCACCTTTTACCTGAAGGTAGGATGCATTAAAGGGGACACCTGACGCTGATGCAGGATAAATACCTGTTGTGTGGTCTACAAAGTAAGCGTCGAATCCACCGGCTTTAAGCTGTTCTTCATCAAGGTTCTTTGTGAGCTGGTAAACTATTGCTCCAATCATCTCCAGATGCCCGAGTTCCTCGACGGCAATGTCATTCAACGTAGCTTTCAGTTCTGGAATAGGCATTGTGAATCTCTGGCTTAAATATCTGAGTGAGGCACCTAATTCGCCGTCAGGACCACCATATTGTGTAATGATAATCTGTGCAAGTTTGGGGTTAGTCTGCTTTATCTTTACAGGATATTGCAGCCTTTTTTCATATACAAACATTCAGCTTATTCTCCTTCCCAGGGCCATGGGTCATTTATCCATGTCCACTTTTTAGGGTTGTCGTTTGATTCTTTAAGCGGTCCGTACTTTTTCTCGTATTCTTCTGTTAAAGGACCAAGCTTTTCTTCGTATTCTCTGATTTTGCTTATTGTTGCTTCACATCTGGGATGTGTATCAAGATAAAGTCTGTATTCGTTTATTGCAAAGGCATAGGTGGAAATTTTGCGCAGCAGCATTTCTCTTGTGGTCATTTTTTTTCACCTCTGCATGCGGAGCCATACCAGGGCTTGTCAAGAGCAGGGTACATAGTGCCTGCCTCAAAGCCTCTTACTGCGGTGTAGCTTTCGGCACCATAAGGCTGAAAAGGTACATAAGCCATAGCTTCCACAGTTTTTTCGGGCAAAGGTCTGATTCCGTATGAATTCATCAGTTCGTTTATATAATCCATATTTTTCTCCTTTCAACAGGGCAGTTTGTTGTACTGTTCCCGTTATCACATCTTATGCTGTGCAGACTGAATCTGTGCTGAAACATTTGTTGTAAGAATTATTGTACATATTACTTGCAAATGGTTTGACATTATCGTATAATTCATAATGAATTCTTGTGATTTATCCATTGATGTAAAGCTATTAATGGTATTTTATGAAGATCTTTATTCAGTTTTGCTTCAACGGTATTTCATATATCCATCACTTTCAGGATATAGTATTACAGAATGAAAAGCTTCTTTTCGGAGGTATATTTATGAACGAAAATCCTTATGAGAAATATTATGGAAAGAATATAAACGAAGAATCTGATCAGTTGCCTGCAGAGCCCGTAAAGGACGAAGCAGCTGACGTGGTATCAGCACCTGCTGAAGATGTTTCTGTTTACGAGGTGTCTTTTGATGCCGAAGAAACTTCAAATGCAGAACCTGTTCTTGCTGAAGTTTCAGCAGAAGAGGAATGTGATCAGGAGAGATTG
>CALEIO010000172.1 GCA_937875885.1 uncultured Clostridia bacterium
TTGAGATATGCATACAGTAGATTCAAGTTCGTTGAGGCTGATATATTAAAAGACCGTCCTATGCGTAATGGCAGAGTTCTGCCAGTTGAACCTGAAGATTTTAAAACAAAGAGTGCAATCTTCCTTCCTGAAGAGGCTCGTTACGATTATCTTCTCAATTTACCTTATGACACCGATATGGGACAGGCTATCAATAAAGCCATGGAGCTTGTTGAAGCACAGTCTTCACAGCTCAACGGTGTTCTTCCGAAGAATTACACAATCCTTCAGAATGATCTTTTACGCGAGCTTCTCCGTATTTTTAATAATAGTGCGTTCAATGAAATTCAGGATGATATTATCGGAAGAATTTACGAATACTTCCTCAATAAATTTGCCAAGAACATCGCATCCGACGATGGTGTGTTCTTCACGCCCAAATCCCTGGTCAAGATGATCGTCAATGTGCTGGAACCCAAGAAGGGCATCCTGCTGGATCCTGCCTGTGGCAGCGGTGGTATGTTTGTACAGACAGGTGATTTTATCAACTCTGCCGGTATGGAAGCAAACTCTGCAACACTATACAATGACCTTGTGCTTACCGATGCAGGAGAAAAAATGTTTGTTCCTGGCGGATACAAGGTTGTATTTACACTTTCTGACATAGGCGATACATCTGTTGTGCTCAGCTATGTTGTTGGCGAATGCGTACACAGCAATCATAACCAGGATGGAATTTGCAACAATTGTCAGACCACAGTAACCCATAACTTTAAGGATGGCTACTGCACAGACTGCGGATGCAAGTGTACTCACAGCTACGTCAGTGGCAAGTGTACTATCTGTTCAGCAACAGAGCCTGATTATTACCTCTTCGGTTATATCAACGGAGCTATGTACGGTTGTGACAACGATGCCGACAGAATCGGTGTTTATAAGTTCACAGACGGAAAGCTCGTAACTGTATTCACACAGGATAGCTTTGTTGCTGTAAAGACCGGTGACAATATGAACTGGTATATGGCAGACGGCTACAATGGTACTGAGGTAAGAGAAGCTGTTCTCTATAACACAGCACTTGGCATAGACGCAGAAAAGCTCTATATCCCCAAGGGAAGAGTTGTTGAGTTTACACTCGTTAATAACGGTGACGAAACTCTTACAATCACATTCACAGTAGCAGATTGTGAGCACACAGCTCATAACACAAGCGGTGAATGTACAACTTGCGGTGATGCTGTAAATCATACATTTGTAAACGGAGCTTGTACAGTTTGTGCTGCAAAGTGCGATCACAACTGGGTTGATAGCAAGTGTACAGTTTGCGGCGCAGAATGTGGTCACGTTTGGATTGACGGAACCTGCGCAATTTGCGAACTCGTTTGCAAACATAACTTTGCAGATGGTATCTGCACTGATTGCGGATATGTATGCGCACATAACTTTGCAGAGGGCGAATGTACAGTCTGCGGATTTGTATGTGCACATAACTGGATAAGCGGCACTTGCTACGTATGTAAAGAAGTTTGTGAGCATACCTTCTTAAACGGCAAATGTACAAATTGTGATTACAGATGTAAGCATAATTATCACAACGGCGAGTGTACAATTTGTGATGTAATCTGCGGACATAAGTGGGACAACGGCGAATGTATTGTTTGTGATGTTGTTTGTGCTCATACCTGGCAGTCGGGTGTCTGCACAATCTGCGGCGTGGAATGTGAACATAAGTTCCAGTCCGGCGTATGTACAGTTTGCTCCATTGCTTGCAATCATAATTATGTAAACGGCAAATGTACAATCTGTTCAGTAGTATGTACTCACAACTTTGTCGATGGTACCTGCGAAATCTGTTCTGTTGCCTGCGCACATAAATACCAGAATGGTATTTGTACAAAGTGCGGCAAGGATAACGATTTCTACCTTATCGGTACAATCAACGGCACAGATATCGGCTATGCCGATGACTATGCAAACTTAGGCACATACCTATTTGTTGACGGAAAAGTTACTGTTTCTTTTGCTGAGGATAGCTATGTTCTTATAAAGACAGGGGATAACAAAGACTGGTATATGGCTTCTGCTGTAAATTCAGGAAAAACTTCCTATCTGTACAATACACAGACAGGCAAGGTTTCAGAAATGATGTTTGTTCCCGGCGGTGTGGATGCAACATTTACTCTCACATCTATGGGTAACGATTCATTCAAACTTTCATACACAGTTGAAAATTGTCAGCATCTCAGCCACGATATCAAGGGTAAGTGTGTAGGTTGTCTTATTGATATGAAGCACACTTACATCGACGGCTTCTGCACAGAATGCTATGCAGCAGATCCCGGTAAGGATATGTATCTCTTTGGTTTTATCAATGGCGAGGATTACGGTTACAACAACGATGCGATGACAATCGGTGATTATAAGTTTGTAGACAGACAGCTTACTGTTACATTTGAAACAGACAGCTATGTTGCAATCAAGTCTTATGATAATCGTGATTGGTATATGGCAGACAGCACTACCACAATGATAGATAACAGTGCTGTTCTCTATAACACAAGACAGGGTAGAGGCTCCGAGCTTCTCTTTGTTCCCGGCGGTTGCGAAGTACAGTTTACAGTTACACGTTTGTCCGACGGAAACTACCGCTTAAGCTACGAATATACAAACAACAGCGAAAAGCAGATCAATCTCAAATATACGTCTATGGATTTAGCAGGCGAGATCAAGTACAGCCTCTATTTCACAACAGTAGGTCTTGAGGATGTTTCTGCAGAGAATATGGGTCTTATCCTTTACAATGTAGATGAGATGGGCAAAAGCGATCTCTCTGCAGTTCAGGTTATCCCCGGTGCAGTTTTTGACGGTGGATATATGATAGTTTATTCCGATGCAATTCACGCTAAGCATCTTGGTAACACAGTTGTTATGAAGGCTTATGCAAAGCTTCCCAACGGCACTTATGTGTACAGCGAAGCAGTAGAGTACAGTGCTCTGCATTATGCAAAGAATATTCTTGAAAATAAAAACAGCACAATAGATCAGAAGGCTATGGTTGTAGCACTTCTCAACTATGGTGCACAGGCACAGAAATATTTCGATTACAAGGCAGATCAGCTTATCAACGCAGGTCTTACCAAGGCTCAGCAGTCTTTGATTGCAGAGTATTCAGTAGATATGGCTGAAAATGTAGTTGCAGCTTCTGCTGAAAAGGTAGGGGAGTTTGCAAAGAACGGCGCAGGCTTTGTGCTTTATCCCTCTGCTAACTTCTCCAACACAATGTTTACAATCACCTGCAACCTTAAGACAAACAAAACTGTCGTTGGTGACGTTATCCTTTATTTCTGGGATGCAGCAACTTATGCAAATGCTGACAAACTCACAAAGGACAATGCAACAGGTTGTCTTGTAATGGAAAAATCCTTCGATGGTACTTATGCAGCAGAGATTTCTTCCATCGCTGCAAAGGATCTGGACGATACAATCTACATTTCAGTAGTATTTAACAGTGGAGATACAACCTGTTCATCAGGTGTCATTGCTTACAGTATGGCAGAGTACTGCAAACTTAATGCTGAAAACAATTCTTCACAGATGCAGGATCTTGCGCAAGCCGCAATCGTTTACGGATATTATGCTGAAAAGCATTTCGATGAACGTTAACTGCAACTCCTTTATACTGTAAATCAGTTGTTAAGATAATTTGAGAAAGGAGAGCATCTGAATACCGCAAGTAGTATTTGGGTGCAATAATGCAAAATGAAAATAATTAAAAGATGCTTGTGTCTGATTCTGACTTTGGCTACAATGCTTTCAGTTGTTGCTTTTTCCCCTGAAAGCCATACTCATGCAGCGTCTGCCAGTGACTATATTTCTCAGTCATACGCTTCAAACCTGAGCGTTAAGACTACAAAGACAACAAATCTTATGAGTATGCCGGTAACAGGAAACGGCTCAACTGTAAAGCAGACTGTTCCTGCTGAAACGGTTCTTACCGTAAAAGCTTTGCACAAGAACACAAGCGGCGAGTATTGGTACGAGGTAAAATACTTTAACCTTACTCTCTATGTTGATGCAAAGGCTACCACAATGCTTGATCATCTTACAGGTGACGTAACACTTACAGGAAATGCGTCACCTGCAAGCCTTACTTATCAGACAGGATTCCCCATCAAGGGTGATATCAAGTCCCAGCAGAATGATCTGGGAAAGATTACTGTATCAATGTATAAGAGCCAGAATATTACAGTTAAGCCTGCACTCACAGCAAGTGCAACTGTAAACGGCAAATCTTATACTCTTACAAACAGTACTATTGACGTAGCGCTTCCTTTCAGTGATCTTTCTCCCGGTTCTTACAGCTACGTAGTTGAAGCAGAGGCAGTCAGCTATTATATTAATGACAGCGGTGCCTTTGATACATCCAAAACAACAGTTATTCTTCAGAATAACATCTGTGCTATTACCAATGGTAACAGCCCTAATCCCGTTCTACATAATGGTATTGATATTTCTGTATGGAATGGTGATATTAACTGGTCTTCCGTAAAATCCCAGGTTGACTTTGTTATCATCAGAGCCTCCTGGGAAGAAACAGCGGACACCAAGTTTACAACCAATGCAAACGGATGTGTTAACAACGGAATCCCCTTTGGTGTTTATGTTTATTCCTATGCAGAGAGTGCTGCTGAAGCAATAGGCGAGGCAAAGTACGTACTCAATCTTGTTGATGGTTACGATATGGACCTGCCCATTTTCTTCGACTTTGAAGATGAGTGCCAGATGAACCTGAGTGCCAGCAAACAGCAGGAAATTGTAAAAGCCTTCTGCGATACTATCTATGCAGGCGGCAGACAGCCCGGTCTGTACACATATACATGGCTTATCAGATCTGTATTCACAGATAACTACTATAAGACAATTCCTATGTGGACTGCTGAAATCAACGGCGCAAGCTACACATCCTACAAGGGTGGCCTTTGGATGTGGCAGTGGTCCTGGGTTGGTCGATTCAACGGTATGAACGGTGATGTTGACTGTAACAGAATGTACGTTGAGCTTCCCGGTCAGAACAGCAGTGATACAAGCTACCTTAGCAAGTGTACTTATTATCCTACCAATATGAATGCAACAGTCAGTTCAGCCTGTACTGTTCGTCAGTATCCTAGCACAGACTATTCACAGATAGGTACTTATTCTGTGGGCACAAAAGTTCACGTAACTGGTATGTACAAAAATACCTACGGAAACCTTTGGTATGAGGTTGAAAAAAATGGTGTTACCGGTTACATTGGCGGTGAATGTGTAACCATAGATGAATATCTGTATAATGATGTTGCAATAGCCAACCCCAAGATGGCTACTAATCTGGATGTAGGTAAAGGCTTCTATATTGAAGGTGACCTTACATCCAAATACAATAAGCTTACAACCATTAATGCCAGCATTTATGCAGAAGAGAATACAATGTCTTCTCCCACTCTCAAGAGTAGCTATAAGGCAAATGATAAGCGATATTCTCTGTATAAGAGTACGGTTGACTATGGTCTGAATTTTGGTAAGCTTGCAGCAGGTTACTACACTTATGAAGTTTCTGTGGATGTAACAAGCTACTATTACAACAATAACTCTCCTGCAACACATACAGAGAAAGTTGTTGTCTGGACAGCACCATTCACAGTTGGTGGTGTTACAATTACACCTCCTGCTTCAGCTGCTTGTGTACACGATATCGTAACTGATGAAGGTCGTGTGCCCACTTGTACAGAAGCAGGTCTTACAACAGGAACCCGCTGTTCAAAGTGTGGGGAAGTGATCTCCAGACAGGAAGTTATCCCTGCAACAGGCCACAGCTATGATGGCGTCAAGATAAGCTCCAGCTGTCTTGATTACGAAAGAATGGAATTTACCTGTGCATACTGTGGTGATAAATACACAGAGTATGCAAAGTATGATTGGCTTGAAACAAAGCCTGCTGATTACAGTAGCAGTAAGTACGAGACAAAAACTCAGTACCGCTACTCTGATTATTCCACAGTTCAGAATAATCAGGCTTCACTTTCAGGCTATACCCAGATTAATAAAGAGTGGGTAGATAAAGGCAGTACTACAATCAAGTATGTAAAGTCCTGGCCCTCGGGTTATTACACATCAAACTCCCTTTACAAGACTTACAATATAGCTGCAAAGAGTAATTCTGAAACAGCAACAAAAAAAATCTCTGTAACGTCAAATTCATCCACTCCAGTAGGATATCTTTATTATCACTGGTGTGCAGGTACTACCTCCAATGGTCCCGGTAACTATTGCACATCTGCAACAAAGACCACCGATTATACTAAATTCCACGCATTCTATGATACAAAGACTCCCGAGTCTTTGTACGATCCCCGTGCCGATGATGGTAGTGTTCCCAACGGAAATGCTTCCGCTTGTACACACACATACTGGTACTACAACGTACCTATTTATAGCCAGACTTATAAAACTTATGATGCATTATATACTCACGAGAAATGGTCTGACTGGTCAGAGTGGAGCGATTCAGCTGTATCTGCAAGTGATACAAGAAAAGTAGAAACAAGAGTGCTTTATCGCCAGCTTCTCCAGAAGGGCGAGCATAGATTTAGCCGTGGTAAGTGCCTTGTTTGTGACTTTGTGTGTGAGCACAGCTTCTCTGACGGTAAATGTGAAATCTGTAAGATGAGCTGTATGCACAAGTGGCAGAATGGTAAGTGTACCATCTGTAAGCAGCCTTGTAACCACAGCTGGCAGAACGGAACCTGTACAGTATGTAATGTTGTGTGTGAGCACAGCTGGCAGAATGGTTCCTGTGCAATCTGCGGCAAGGGTTGTGCACATAACTTTGTAAACGGCGCATGTACTATTTGTGTTTACATCTGTAAACCTCACGTTTATGTCGATGGTCAGTGTGCAATCTGTTCTATTCATTGTCCCGGACATATCTGGAAAGACGGCTACTGTTCAGTATGTAACAAACAGTGCAATCACAATTGGCAGAACGGCACTTGTCCCGATTGTGGAGAGGTGTGCGAACATAACTGGCAGGATGGTGTCTGCTATGTATGTTCACTCCATTGCGAACATAACTGGGTAGTAGGCAAGTGTACCTTGTGTCAGATGAAATGTAACCACGCCTGGGATGGTGATACCTGTACCAAATGTAATATGGTCTGCAGACACGATGTATGGCACAACGGAACTTGTGCAAACTGTTCAATCAAATGTGAACACGAATGGGATGATGGCATCTGCCTTATCTGTAATATGACCTGTACACACGATTTTGATAACGGAAGTTGTAAAGATTGTGGTGAACTCTGTGTTCATCAGTGGGAAAACGGAGTGTGTCTCAAGTGTGATATGTTCTGTGACCACAACTGGAAAGACGGAGAGTGTACAGTCTGCGGTAGAAAATGTCTCCACTCATTCTACGAAGGCACTTGCTTGATTTGTGACTATGAATGCACACATAACTGGACCGATGATGGTGAGTGTGCTGATTGTAAAATGCCCTGCGTACACAACTGGAATCTTGGTGTTTGCACAGTTTGTGCAAAGAAATGTGACCACAAGTGGCATGCAGGTGTTTGTGAAATTTGTAAAGCAGATTGTGACCATCAGTGGTCACAGGGCGTATGCTCAAATTGTTCCAAGGTTTGTGAGTTCCACCAATATGTAGATGGTTTCTGTTCAGTTTGTTCTGAAGCAGAGCCTGTATATTACCTGGTAGGATTTATCAACGGCGATCACTACGGTGTTGTTGATGATATAAACAATCTTGGCGAATATAAGTTTGTTGACGGAACTCTTACAACAACATTCGAGAGTGACAGCTATGTTTATCTGAAAACCCAGGATAACACCCAGTATATGGCTAACGGTTACCAGGGCCCGGGCACAACAGTAACATTGCTTTATGAGTCTTCAACTCTCGGTGATGACGCCGACAAGCTCTTTGTACCCGGCAGAAGAGAGGTTACCTTTACTTTTGTTGATAACGGTAATGGCACAATAACTCTCTCTTATACCCTTGCTCCCTGTGAGCACGAAAACCACACAACCGACGGAATCTGTACTGTGTGTGACAATATAGTACAGCATACTTATAAGGACGGCTTGTGTACAGTTTGCTTTGCAGAATGTACTCACAGCTGGAAGAACGATAAATGTACAGTTTGCGGAGTTGTTTGTAGCCATAACTGGGAGAACAACAACTGTACAGTCTGCGGAATGACCTGTTCTCATAATTGGGAAGAGGGTGTATGTACAGTATGTTCCAAGAAGTGTGTGCACACCTGGTCCGATGGCGGTTGTCCCACTTGCGGTACAGGATGTAACCATAACTGGAGCAACGGCACCTGTGCTCTGTGCCATCTTGTTTGCGAACACGATTTTACAGATGGAGTTTGTGATAATTGCGGACTTATCTGTGCTCACAAATGGTCAGAGGGCTATTGTTCAGAGTGTTCAATGACTTGTGAGCATACATACAGAAGCGGAAAATGTATAGTATGTTCAGCACAGTGTGCACATACATACGATAAGACCAAGTGTACAAATTGCGGTATCGCCAAGTATTACCTGGTAGGTGAGATAAACGGAGTAACTGTCGGTTATAACGATGACTACCTGAATCTGGGTAATTATCCCCTGGTGGATGGTGAAGTTACACTTGACATTAATCGAGACAGCTACCTGTTTGTAAAGACATCAGATAACCTTAATTGGTATATGAGCGATGGTGCAGACTCTGAAATGTTTGTTCAGCTGCAGAATACAAAGACAGGTGCTGTAAGTGACCTGGTATTCATTCCCGCAGGTGTTGCTGTTACAATCTCTGTTTACAGCGGAAAGAACGATACATTAGGATTTGTTTACGACATTGAATATTGTGTTCATAAAAATCATTCTGTTGACGGATTCTGTATTGTCTGCGACGAGGAAGTATCCCATAACTATGTAAGCGGTTACTGTTCGGTTTGTAACAAAGAGAAGCCTGCTAAAGGAATGTATCTCTTCGGTGTTATCAACGGAGAGGATTACGGCTATAACAACGACGCTTCCACAATCGGCGATTATAAATTCGTTGATGGTAAGCTTACAGTTGAGTTTACAGAGGATAGCTATGTTGCTGTTAAGACCGAGGATAACGCAGACTGGTATATGACAGTTGATGCCGGAATCGAAAGTGATACAACAGTGTTCTATAACACAAGACTGGGTGTGGGTTACGATATGTTCCTCATTCCCGGCGGACAGAAGATGATTCTGACTCTTGTAAATAATGGTGACGATTCATTCACACTCAACTTCGAGCCTGTTGATAAACCCAAGCTTCAGATTAAGCCCAAGTTTACTGTTCTCACTTTAGAGGATGGCATCAGATACAACGTAAGCTTTACAATCGATAATCCCGAGATTACAACATTGGAGAATATGGGTCTTATCACATTCAACTATAATGTTGCACAGGCCACTATCGAAAATGCCACAAATGTTATTCCCGGTGCAAAGGAAGATGGAAATTATCTGACAGTTAATACAGAATCCATTCATCCCAAGGCAATCGGCGATGTGCTTTTCTTCCGTGTATATGCAAAGCTTTCTGACGGAAGTTATGCTTACAGCGATATGTTGAACTACAGTGCTGTGAGATATGCAAATTCAGTTCTCAAGAACAAGAACAGCTCCGAAGACCAGAAAGCACTTATGGTTGCACTTCTTAACTATGGCGCTGCTGCACAGAAGTACTACGGCTACAAGGTAGAAAGCCTTGTTAACGAAGACCTTACTGTAGAGCAGAAGAAGATGGTAGTTAAGTACAGCGCAGACCTTTGTGCTGACGTAATTGTGGCTGATGCTGCAAAGACTACAGAATTTGCAAAAATCGGAACAGGATTTACACTTTATCCTTCCACTAACACAGACGATACATCATACAACCTGACTTATAACCTCAGAACATCCAAGAATATCACAAGTGATGTAATTCTCTATTACTGGAATACAGACACTTACAATTCAGCAGATAAGCTTACTAAAGCCAACGCTAGCGGATTTGTGGTTATGACTATGGATGAAAACGGCAACTACACAGCACAGTTGTCAGATATAAAAGTATCTGAATTCAACGATACTGTGTACACAGCTGTTGAGTTTGAAGCATCAGGTGCAGAGTGTTGTACAGGTGTTATTTCTTACAGCTACAGCGAATTCCTTAAGCTGCATTCAGAAAATTACAGATCTGCAATGCAGAATTTCGCTCAGGCTACAGTGGTGTACAGACACCACTTTGAAAAATTATACGCCTGATAAGAGCTGATTTTCACAACCCCTTTGATAGTTTCAAAGGGGTTGTTTTTCGTTTTGCAGAAAGTTGCATTCTTAAAGTTTTGGTGTTATAATATTCAGAGTCAGGAGTGATTATAATGAAGTTTATCAATATTATTATTCATTTGAACATTCCCCCTTATTTTTAAATTTAATCTAAATTATTCTTATTTTTCCTATATAAAGGATGATTAATTT
>CALEIO010000173.1 GCA_937875885.1 uncultured Clostridia bacterium
TGGCTATAGTGTTTATTATGAATCAGCAAGAAACGTTGTAAAGCAGCTTCAGAATGAGCATTTCGGCAAAGCTGATTCCGATTTGGAAGAGGAATTAAGTCGCAATGACTTGATAATAATTGATGACCTTGGAGCAGAGTTCGAAACCCCATTTGCAAATTCAGCCATAAATGAGATTATTGATGAGGTTGTGTCGGTTGAAGACGAGGATGCATACAAAGTGTGCAAGGAGCTTTCTCACACAGAGGGTTTCCTGGTTGGCATATCTTCGGCGGCGGCACTTTATGCGGCAACAGAGCTTGCAAAGCGAGAAGAAAACGTCGGAAAGCTTATTGTGGTGCTTTTGCCCGATACCGGTGAAAGATATCTTTCCACAGGTGTTTTTGACTGATTGAAAGTGTTTTGTGAATATATAACGTAATAGAATCAGATAGTTTGAGGTTTTATCCTTTTGTGCAGGATAAAGCCTCTTTTTGTTGGTAGTATAGTTTAATAAGTATTAACTGTGATAGTAATTATTGTACAATATGCACAATAGACAAGCGCTTTAGTTGAGCAAAAAGTCAAAATTGTGACATCATAGCAATTTTTTGTTGTGTTATGAAAAACCCTTTGATATAATTATTTATAGTTACTTTTAGTGTTAGGTTTTTTACGATTTACTTCTCGCTTTGAGTACATATATATCCGCCTTTTAATGGCGCGAAAGGAGACAACATATTATGAAACAGTACACAGCAGACAAGATTTATAACATTGCGCTTACCGGTCATAGCGGCGCAGGTAAGACTACTCTGACAGAGGCAATGCTGTTTATGACCGGAGTTATCGACCGTATGGGTAAGACAAACGACGGTAATACTGTTACTGACTTTGACCCCGAAGAAATCAAAAGAAAAGTTTCCATTGCTCTTGCGGTTGCTCCCGTAGAGTGGAAGGATTCAAAGATAAATATTCTGGATGCTCCCGGTCTTTATGACTATATGGCAGGTTGTGTTGAATCTATTCGTGCAGCTGACTCTGTTGGTATTGTTGTATCCGCAAAAGGCGGTATCAACGTAGGTACAGAGAGAGGCTTTAAGTTTGCAAGAAGAGGTAAGCGCCCCAGATTCTTTATCATCAATGGTATGTGCGACCCCAACGTAGACTACTACTCACTTATCGATGAGCTGAAAGAAAGATACGGATACAATGTTTGTCCTGTATTTGTTCCCGTTGTTTCAGGTGGTAAGGCAGAGGCATATATTGACCTTGCAAATCAGAAGGCATACACATACTCCGGCTCCAAAGCTACAGAGGTTGCAATGCCTGCTTTTGATAAACTGGAAGAGTACACAAATGCAATCAAAGAAGCTGTAGCAGAAACTTCTGAAGCTCTTATGGATAAATTCTTCGGTGGTGAAGAGTTCACTGCAGAAGAGATGAACGAGGGTATCAAGAACGCTGTTATGTCCGGTGACATTGCTCCCGTATTCTGTGTTGAGGCTATTACACAGGCAGGTATGGATGTACTCCTGGATGCTATTGTTAAGTACACACCTCCCGCAGCAGTTGTAAGCGCTGAAATCGGTAAGGATGAAAACGGTGAGGACGTAGAAATTAAAATCAATGAGGCTGACCCTGCAGTTGCAACAATCTTCAAGACAGTTGCAGACCCCTTCGTTGGCAAACTTTCTTACTTCAAAGTTCTTGCAGGTAAGATTTCTGCAGACACACCTCTCGTTAATGCACGTACAGGTGAAGCAGAGAAGATTTCTAAGGTATTCCTTGTAAGAGGTAAGAAGCAGATTGATGCTCCTTACATCGGCGCAGGTGATATCGGTGCAATTCCCAAGCTTTCTGACGCTGCAACAGGTGACACACTCTGTTCTCCCAAGAGAGTGGTTACTCTTGCAGGTCCTCAGTACAACAAGCCTTCTTTCTCTATGGCTATCTTCCCCAAGAAGAGCGGCGAAGAAGACAAGGTTGCACAGGGTATTGCAAGACTTATTGAGGAAGATCCCTCCCTCGGCTTCAAGTCTGACAAAGAAACAAAAGAAATGGTTCTCTCCGGTAAGGGTGACCAGCATCTTGATATAGTTGTATGTAAGCTTAAGAGCAAGTTCAACGTTGAGGTTACTCTCAAGAAACCCAAGGTTGCTTACCGTGAAGCTATCCGCAAGAAGGTTCAGGTACAGGGCAGACACAAGAAGCAGTCCGGTGGTTCCGGTCAGTTCGGTGACGTTTGGATTGAGTTTGAGCCTTGTGATTGCGCAGATCTTGAGTTTGGAGAGAGAGTTGTTGGCGGCTCTGTTCCCAAGAACTTCTTCCCTGCAGTTGAAAAGGGTCTGAGAGAAGCAATCCAGAAGGGTCCCCTTGCAGGTTATCCTGTTGTTGGTCTTAAGGCTACACTCTATGATGGTTCTTACCATCCCGTTGACTCCAACGAAATGGCATTCAAGATGGCAGCAAAGGTTGCTTTCAAGAATGGTATGGCAGTTGCTAACCCCACACTTCTGGAGCCTGTTGGTTCACTCAAGTGTACAGTTCCCGATGCAAATATGGGCGACATTATGGGTGAGGTTAATAAGCGTCGCGGCAGAGTTCTGGGTATGGAACCCAGTGAGGATGGTCAGCAGACTGTTGATGCAGAAGTTCCTATGGCAGAGATGCACGACTTCAGTACATACATCCGCCAGGTAACACAGGGTAGAGGACGTTTCTCCTTTGACTTTGTACGTTACGAGGATGCACCTGCCAATGTGGCACAGAAAGTAATTGAGGCTGCAAAGCAGGAAGCCGAAGACTAAATTAATAACATAAAAATTAGCCTGTCTGTATATGTTTGCAGACAGGCTTTTTGTTGCATTCAAGAGGCAATATAAAACCCCACCCGATAAAGTAAGGTGGGGTTTGTGTATAAATTCAAGTTGATCAGATAACGATACCTGCAATAAACTTCTGTACAGCTGTGGAATCTTTAACAGTGATTTTCATATCGCCATCAAAGTCAGCCAGAATAATGGACTGTGGAGAAAGTGTAATCAGGTCTGCAATGTGCTTCTGAATTGAAGTTGCATCCTTGATATTGATTTTGCGGTCCATATTAACATCGCCCATTTCATAGTCTGTGGGGATGTCGGGGAGTGTGGGAGTTGTAGGCTCGGACACCTCATCATCCATTAATGAAACTTCAAAATCATATTTATCAGCATATTTGTATGCTTCAGAGTCCTTGTAGCATCTGATTTTGATGTAATCAAAGGGCTCATATTCCACAAGGTAGTCGGTAAAACCGATTGAGTAGTCTTCGATGCTTGTAACGGAAGCGGGGATAGTGATTATCTCGATAGGACAAGCATCAAATGCACCTGCTTTGATTTCTTTTACACCATCCATAAGTGTAACTTCTGTGAGGTTTGTGCAGTCTTTGAATGAATATTCGGAAATGGTATTTACACCGCCGGGGATTGTCAGGGATTTGATATCGTAGCACTGAATAAATGCCAGAGATTTGATTTCTTTGAGATTCTCGGGGAAGTTGATATCTGAAAGCTTTGTGTAAGCAAATGCATATTCATCGATGGTTTTGAGGGTAGAGGGGAACTCAGCTTTTGCCAGAGCGAAGCAGCTCTGGAATGCGCTTACGTCAATGTAGGTTACACCTTCGGGAATAACAACCTCTGTAAGTCTTGAGCAGTTGGAGAAACAGTTGTTGCTGATTTTTGTTGTATTGGCAGAAAGAGTTAAATCTTTCAGATAAATACAATATGAAAAAGCAGATGTGCCGATTGTCTTTACAGAATCGGGAATATCAATTGAAGTGATGTATGAGCCTGCAAATGCTTTTGTGCCTATATCGGTGATTGTATCGGGAAGGGTGACTTTTTTGATTTTTGTATTCTGATAAAAAGCCTGGTTGCCAATGGAAACAACGGTGAGTCCGTCCAGCTTGGAGGGAATGGTAACATCGCCACCTTCACCTGTGTACTTTACGATTTCAGCAGTTGTGCTTGTAAGAGCTTTGATAGTGAAGTCCTTGTCAGCAGCAAAAACTGTGCCTGCAGAGAATGCACAACAAGTCAACAGAAGTGCAAAAACCGTAAATAATGATATAAGTTTTTTCATATTAACACATCCTAAGATTTATAATATATATAGTATAATATATATATTATTTTTCGTCAATGAAGTTCTTGTGAAAAAAAGTTGATACCGATGAGTCAGGATGTATTGTAAAAAATATAAAATAGTGTTAAAATATTTACAATTAATTCATTTGTAATTTTCAGGAATTTTTTATATACTTAATATAGAAAGGTTGCTCTGTGGGCAAAGACGTATGATTTGTATTTTTCTTGGATATTAATCGGGAAGGCGGGATAATATTGACAACTGAAAAGAAAAGAAAAGTCATAATTGATGTGTTGTTTCTGGCGGTTGTGGCGTTGGTTATATATTTTCTGATGAAATATGTAGCAGTGTGGACACTACCTTTCATTATAGGTGTGTTGGTTGCCATAATTTTGCAGAAGCCGGTTGATTTTCTCACAAAAAAAACAAAACTACCCAGGACATTCTGGTCTATCTTGCTGGTAATTCTGGTGTTGTGCTTCTTGTTTGCTGTGTTGGGTATTCTTGTGTGGCGACTTGTTGCAGAAGCAGAAGGCTTTGTAGCCTGGCTGACGAATCTTGTGCCTGACATCAAACAGACTTTCAACGATACTTCAACCTGGTTTGATAATGTTATTTCTATGCTTCCTGCAGAAATCGGAACTGCAATCCAGGATGCACCCGGAACAATTATCGAGTCTGTGGCAAAGTTTCTTGGCGGCTTTGTTACCAGTTTTGCTAAAGCGTTTATTACCCAGGGTTCGGGTCTGCTTATTTCTGTTATATTTTCTGTGGTTGCTTCTTGTTACATTACCAAGGACTACAAAAAGATTGCAGGCTTTATACTCAATCAGATGAACGATAAAAACAAAAAAATCGTTACAAATGCAAAGAAACTCTTTGTGACCAATATCCTCAAGATGTTACGCGGATATATCATTATTATGTTCATCACCTGTATGGAGCTGTTCATCGGCATGACCGTGCTCAAGATAAATTATGCAGGTGTGCTGGCTGTGTTTGTTGCATTGCTTGATATTCTTCCTGTTGTGGGTACAGGCTTTGTGCTGATTCCCTGGGGACTTATTTCAATGATTATGGGTAATGTATGGACAGGAGTAGGACTCCTTGTGCTTTATATTACAATTATTATTATCAGAAACATAATCGAGCCCAGAATCATTGGCCAGCAGGTAGGACTTCCTCCCATTGTAACTTTGATTGCAATGTATGTGGGTCTTAAGACTTTTGGTGTTGTGGGAATGATGCTTACTCCTGTGGTAGTTATTATTCTTGTGAAACTTCAGGAGACAAACATCATTAACCTCTGGACTCCCCTTGAAAAGACCGATGCAGACCTTGCGGCCGGTGGCAAAAAGAAATGCTTTGGATTTTTAAGAAAGAAAAAATAAATATAAATAAAAAAAAGAACCGTTCTGTTTTATCTGAACGGTTCTTTTATGTTTGTACGGTATTTGTTTGATGACGATTTTGATTGAGTGTAGTTATCTTGTGTTTTCTACAGTAAGACGGACTACAGCTTTCAATCTTTGCAGGGGAGTTTCATCTGATGTGTTGTCATAAGTAAGCATTCTGGGCGGAATACAGGATGCACTGCACAGGGTCTGCATTCGCATATCTATGTTTTCTGCTCTGACAAACTCGAAAATCTCGGAAATCGTGGTGCAGGAATCGATTCTTGCTAGTAATTCTGCTTTTGTGATTGTGTGATTATTTTCGTTGCACATTCTGTATCCCTCCTTTGCGTCAAATTTTCCTGATTTTAATTATACAACCAATAAATTCTTATTTCAATACCTGACAAATAACACCATAAAATATTTACACTTTATTGTTTTTGTGCTATTCTATACCTGTTACGAATAAATTTGTTTTTTTAGATGAAGGTACAGAATATGAACGAAGAAAGAATTAATATTGAAAATAGCGAAGAAGTTTCAGAGCGTAGGCAAAAAGAAAAACACCATAAAAAACTGAATTATGTTGAAATGATCAGATTGGTCAGACAGAAAGCGGCCAAGGTGAGTGACTTGTTGGTTGTTTTGTGTGTTGTGCTGGTTGTGCTTTTTGTTGTACAGATTGTGCAAGTGGGCAGATTATCTGCAGAGCTTTCTGAAATGCGTGATATTCATCAGGCAATCTATGATAAGTCCCAGACCATAGAGGTGGCAGGGGAGTCGGACAGAATCAGAGAAGATCATTATTCTTTGGGTGAGGTTGCTATTCCTGCCTTGCAGGGAGTGCCTGTCAGCAAATATAAAGATGAGAATTTTTCTGTGGATGAAAAAGGCTTTCTCCATTATTACCAGGACGGAGAGCTGTGCTCCTATGTGGGAATAGATGTGTCTGCGCATAACGGTGACATCGATTGGAATAAAGTTAAAGCCGATGGCGTAGACTTTGTTATGTTGAGAATCGGTGGCCGAGGATATGGCTCCGAAGGTGTGATTTATGAGGACTCATATTTTTTGAGTAACTTAAGAAATGCCAAAAAAGCAGGCCTTTATGTGGGTGCTTACTTTTTCTCCCAGGCCGTGAATGCAGAAGAAGCAAGAGAAGAGGCTTTGTACTGCATATCCGTACTGGGTGGAGAGAAACTGGATTATCCGCTGGCTTTTGACTGGGAGATTATTGAGGGTGATGACGCCCGTACAGATGGAACTACGCCCAGGGCTCTCACCGGTGCAGCAAGAGCTTTTTGCGACACGGTGAAAGATGCAGGATATATGCCTTGCTTATATACAGGCTCAACTCTTGCATACTATAAATATGATCTGGCGCAGCTTTCAGATGTGGATATCTGGTACGCCTTTTACAACGATAGCCCGGATATGTATTATAACTATATGATATGCCAATATTCCTGCACAGGCCGTGTTGACGGCATTACAGGTGATGTTGACCTGAATATATGCTTCAAAAACTATAAGTGAGGTAAATAAATATGGATAAAATTGCAAGCTTTACAGTAGACCACGATGTTCTTGAGAAGGGTATGTATGTGTCACGAATTGATGGAGACATTGTTACCTATGACCTGAGATTCGTAAAACCCAACACACCTCCTTTCCTTGAAAACGGAGCGCTGCATTCTCTGGAGCATCTTTTTGCTACTTATGCACGTAACAGCAGATTCGCAGATAACGTAATATATTTCGGTCCCATGGGATGCCGCACAGGCTTTTATCTTATTGTTCGTGACCTTTCAAACAAGGATACTATTACCCTTGTGAAAGAGACACTTCTGCAGGCAATGAATCATCAGGGAGAGCTTCCCGGTGCAGAAAGAAAAGAGTGCGGAAACTATCTGGATCACGATGTTCCCGGTGCAATGAAGCTCCTTAAAGATTACTACGACGTAATCAAGGATTGGACTATTTACGACGTAAGATACTAAAAATCATAGTCAAAATATACAAAAAACCACAATCTCCTTTGTGTACTGTGTATGATGTTCTGAAAAAGCTAAATAAAGGTTGTTTTTTTGACCTGAATTTTGTATAATGACAGGGTATGTTACAATAGTTACAAGTTTGTAACAACTTTCCCCAAGGAACAATTATAGAAGCGCAGACAGGTTTTGCGCCACAGTAAAAGAACCAAGGAGATTTTTTGTTTTGAATAATAATAAGTATTTAAGCGTTGAGGGCTTTGGCGAAATCAAAACTCTTAACAGCAAAAAGACTGACAGTAAAAATAATAAGAGTAATATCAGCACCGCAAAGAAATTCATCAGATTCATCAAGCGAATCCCTACTGAAATTTCCCGTGATGCAAAGGTTATCAAAAAGAAGTGGAATGACATCACCTGGAAGACACTTACACCTGCAAAGTTCTTCAGAGGTATCAGACACTTCCACATCAAAGGTTCCTACTTTGAGTCCATGAGAACACCCAAGGGCATTGCTTGTATGCTTGCACCCGTTGCAGCTGCAGTTATCCTTGTGCTTACAGTTTGCTTCTGGACCTGCAACGACAGCCCCCTTACAGTTAACGTAGGCGGCGAGTACATTGCTACAATCGATAACGAGAAGGTGCTTACCCAGGCTTCTGCACAGATCCACAGCGCACTTTCTGACACAGATACTAACGAACAGACAACAACACCCGTTATGCAGATAGGTCTGCCTACTCTGGGCAGCACAAAGACTTCCTCTGTTGCAGATGTTTACGAGAAGCTGGTTGATTGCAACGAAGCAGTTGTTTCAAATGCGGGCGGTCTTTATGTAGACGGTGTGTTCTACGGTGCAACTCAGGAGACAGAGGCACTTTCTCTGGCTCTTACACAGATTCTTGACGATGCTAAGGCTCGTTATGATGAGACAACTACAACAACATTCGAGAACAACGTTGAGGTTGTTACAGGTGTTTATGCAGCATCAGTAATCAAGTCTGCACAGGAGCTTGTTGACTACGCAAAGCAGAACTTCTCCATCAGACTTGAAACCGACCTTTCTGTTGAATACGATAAGCTTTATACAACTGTTTATGAGTACGACGAAACTCAGCTTGACACTTACTCCAAGGTTAAGCAGGAGGGTAAGAACGGTACTCAGAGAGTTTTATATCGTCTGGTTTATGTTGATGGTATCCTTACTGACAGCATAATGCAGGCCTCTACAATCACAGAGGATTCTGTTGATCAGATTATTGTTGTTGGTACAAAGGAAAGCTACAGCGCAACAGGCGACTTTACCTGGCCTGTGCCTTATACACGTAACGTAACAAGTCCTTATGAGTACAGATGGGGTACATTCCACTGGGGTATCGATATTTCCTGGAATGGCATTTACGGTCAGGATATCGTAGCGTCCGACTCAGGTACAGTTACCTGGGCAGGTTGGGATAATTCCGGTTACGGTAATTATGTTATCATTGATCACGGCAACGGTTTCCAGACTTTGTATGCACACTGCTGTGATGTATATGTTTCTATCGGTGACAAGGTTACAAAGGGCGAGGCTATTGCAGGTGTAGGTAACACAGGTTACTCTTTCGGCGACCACCTCCACTTTGAGATTATCGACAATGGTGTAAAGGTTGACCCTGAGCTTTATGTTCAGGCAGGCAGCTACATCGATGGCTGATAATAAAACTTAACAGTAAATATTTCAGGCACTCTTCAAAAAACGAAGAGTGCCTTTTGTTATTTGAACATATAAGATGCGGTGTCAATCATATTGCTGACTTCTTTAAGGGCACGGTTTGCTTTTTTCTTCATAGTCTTTTTGTTGTTGTCCAGCATTTTTTTGCCTGTGATTCCTGCAGCAACACCGGCTACCATCCCCAGAGCAACACCCTTGACAACATTCATTGCACCTTTTGCCATATTCTTTTACCTCCAAAATCATTTTGCAAGGAAAAAATCTTGCATTATTAGTATTATCGGTTTAGAATGTGTTAGAGGTGATAAGTTTTGGCAGAACTTAATATTGTACTTGTGGAGCCTGAAATTCCCCAGAATACGGGTAATATTGCCCGTACCTGTGCGGCAACAGGCGCAAAACTCCATCTTGTAAGACCTATGGGTTTTGAGGTGGATGACAAAAAGCTTAAACGTGCAGGGCTGGATTACTGGTATCTGCTTGATATTACATACTACGAGAATCTGCAGGATTTTTACGATAAGAATCCCGACGGAAAATTTTTCTATTTTACAACAAAGGCACAGAAGCGTCATTCTGATGCGGAGTATCCCGACAATGCCTATCTTGTTTTCGGCAAAGAAACAGCAGGACTTCCCGAAGAATTGCTGCTTAAAAACAAGGAAAGCTGTGTACGTATTCCTATGATTGACGATGCCCGATCTCTTAATCTTTCCAATTCTGTGGCAATTGCTGTTTACGAAACATTAAGGCAATGGGACTATCCTGCACTTCAGAGCAGAGGAGAGCTGCACAGACACAGTTGGGCAGAAGCTGAATAAGCAGAAATTATTCCTTCAGAGCAATAAAATCAGTCTGAAAAATGCGAAAAGTATCAATTTGTATATTGTTTAACTTTTTCGGGATATTAATACTGTAAAATTCAGAAAAAAGCGTGATAAATGCTTGAAACTCGCGTTGTATTGATGTATAATGTAGATGGTTAAATTTGTTTATTTTTTAACACACTTTTATTATTTATATAGGAAAGGGTTTTTACTATGAATCTCAACAAAGTAACAGTAGAAGACATCGTTGTAAAGGGCAAAAGAGTTCTTGTTCGTTGCGACTTCAACGTTCCTCTGAAAGAGGGCGTTATCACTAACGATAACAGAATTACTGCAGCTCTTCCCACAATCAAGAAACTCATCGAGAACGGCGGCAAGGTTATCCTTTGCTCTCACCTCGGTAAGCCCAAGAACGGTCCCGAAGAGAAGTTCTCTCTGGCTCCCGTTGCGGCTCGTCTGAGCGAGGATCTGGGCAAGCCC
>CALEIO010000174.1 GCA_937875885.1 uncultured Clostridia bacterium
AGTGACGGAATGTCTGTTGTTGTTAAGCGTGTAGAGTACAAAGAAGAAACAACAACACATATAATTGACTACGGATATGTGTCCGAAGAAACATCTTCTCTCACAAGCGGTACTTCCAAAATCAAGCAGTACGGCATTGAGGGCGAAAGAACAGTTGTTTCAAAGAATAAGTATATCGATGGCGAACTTGCAGAATCTGTCGTGATTTCTGACGAGATTACTCGCGATCCTGTAGATCAGATAAAGCTTATCGGTACAGGCAAGGTTCAGACTCCAAGTTACTCTTCTTCATACAATGCGTCTGTAAGTAACAAGGCAGGAACATTTGTTGATGCAAGCGGTAAAACTGTTTCATACACAAAGAAGCTTACAGGTACAAGTACAGCTTACTATGCGGCAGAGGGTTCTATAACAGCCACAGGTACACCTGTATATGTGGGTGGTGTTGCTGTTAACCCAAATGTTATTCCTTACGGAACAAAGCTTTACATCGTAACTTCTGACGGCAGTCGTGTTTACGGATACGCAACTGCAGTTGATACAGGCGGAGCTCTTATGAGTGGCTCGGTACTTGTTGACGTTTTCTTCGAGACTTACAACGATTGTGTAAACTGGGGAAGACGAAACGTAACTGTATATGTATTAGGATAATTCGACAAAGAAAAGGCTCCCATCGTACAGATGAGAGCCTTTTGTGTTTGTTTACCAACCGCTGATGCCGCCTCTTTCCAGAGCGCCCAGGAGTTTTGCTTTTATGTCGGGATATTTCTTTGAAAGCTCAAGAATGAGCTCTTTTGTTCTTTCTCTTTCTGTGTTTTTGTCCACAGGGCATTTGCTTTTAACAACAGGGAATTCGTATCGGTCACTGAGAGAAGTGATTTTTGTTTCGTCGCAGAAAATCATAGGTCTGATTACAAATAAATCGCTTTCGGAGAGATAGGTGACGGGGCTGAAGCAAGCAGCCTTGCCTCCCTGAAACAGATTCATAAGGAAGGTTTCTGCGGCGTCGTCGGAATGATGCCCCAGAGCAAGCTTGTTGCAATCGTTTTCTTTCGCCATCTTGTGCAGTATGCCCCGGCGCATTTTGGCGCAGATAGAGCAGGGGTTGCTTTCCTTGCGGGTTTCAAAGATGATTTTTGCAAGTTCTGTTCGTTTGATAATATATTCAACGTTATGCTCTTTGCAGTAATTTTCGATGGGTGTGTAGTCAATCTGTGCGTTGTCAAAACAGGGGTCGATCATCAGAGCAACAACTGTGTACTGCTTGGGGTAGTATCTGTTTATCTCTACCAGACCCCTGAGCAGAGCAAGGCTGTCTTTGCCGCCAGATACACCTACGGCAATTCTGTCGCCTTCTTCAATCATATTGTATTTATCAATGGCAGCGCGCATAAGTCCGCAATGTTTTTGCATAGTCTATCACTCCTGTGATTTGATTATACACTATTGATTTAGAAAATGAAATATGTTATCATAAATAAATATAGAGCCTTGTTAGGCTCCTTCCCAAAAAGAAAACCACACGGAGGATAATGTTATGAAAAAGGTTTTGTGTTTTGCAATAGCGCTGGTTCTGATTCTTTCTTTGTGCGCTTGTTCCACTCAGAATACAAATACTGCAAAGGTGCAGAGCGTAACCGACCCCGAAACAACAGAGGGCATAGTTTACACAAACTATGAGGATAGCCTCAGGGGTATCTGTGAATATATGGCGGCTCTCGGATATGTTTACGATTTGCCCGAAGCAACAGGCGATGAGATGACAGATCCCCTGCCTATGAGAGCAGAGTTCGTCGGCGCAGATGAAGGGTATAAGTTCACTTGCAAATATGACGGTGCAAATATAAATGTTGAGATTTACAGTTTTACCGATACTAACAACGCTTACTACAAGCAGGGTGTAGAAACCGGTGAAATCACTCTTTCAGAGGAAATTGACAATGGTACCTTTGGTGTTACATTCTCCGGCAATGGTAAATATATGATGGTATATGACGATGCCGAGGACAGAACAGAGCGCAAGGAAGCAGCGGTTAAGGCTTTCGAAGCATTTTATGCATAATTAAATAAACAAGCCCCATCTGAGGTTTATGCTCGGATGGGGCTTTCTTTATGCGCTGATGATATTTGATTAATATACAGGTTGTTATACGGAGCGGCCGCAGTTAGCGCAGAATCTTTGTCCTTCTGCTACAGGAGCACCGCATCCTGCGCAATAGTGCATAGGAGATTCTGTTGTTGCCTCTGCGGATTGGGTTGATTGGTCGGTATCTGCTTCAGGAGTTGTTGTGGACTCCTCTGCTGTGGGAACACTGTAAACAGGCTCGGTCTGTGCAGGGGCATACTCAACAACAGGCATAGGCAGGTACATTCCGTTGGGGCCTGCTGCTGCAATGTGCTTGTTGTAGCCGAAAGCAAACTTTGCGTTGAAGATGGTGTAGATGAAAGAGAGCAGATTGCTTGTTGCATAGATGCCTGCAAGGATTGCAAGGGGAGAAATTTCGGAAACAAAAAGTGCTGCAAAGAAAAGAATGATGGATATTACCATGCCGATACCGGAGAAAATGGCAGAGATTACATTAATAACGCCATAGGTTTTTGCTCCCTTTGCAAGAAGTTCAGCGGTGGTAAGACTCTTTTTGATAGAAGAGGTGAATTTAAGGTAGCTGATGCTGCTGACAAAAAGCCATGCAACACAAAGTGCCATAAATCCAATCAAAAGTATGTAAACAACGGAAATTGCGCTCTGGGCAGCGGCGAGGTCGGCTGAATTAGTTATTCCGTATGCTGTCACAACAGAGCCGCCGGTCAGGTAAGATCCTGCAAGAATCATTACGATAGCCAGGATAACAAAAAGAAGAGCAAACAGGGAAGCGCCGATTACTGACAGAATAGAAGTGATAAAAAGAATGGTTGCGCCGTTTGCTGCTCCGTTGCTGTCCTTTTTGCTTTTTGCAGAAAAGTACATAAGGAAAAATGCAACTGCAAGAATGATAGGCAGAACGGGAATAGAGATTGAAAGGTCTGAAGCGGTGAAGTTTACTTCTGTGGGGTACGCTTCGTTAAGAGAGGCAAAGAGCTCGTTCAGCATACCGGCGAATTCTTTTGAAGCTGCGCTTATAAGGAAAGAAGAGAAGAGAGATAAAGCGGCAGCAGCAGCTTGCAGAATGCCCAGAATCAGAATAACGGGAGAGCAGAGAAACTGATGCACATAATTCTTGTTTCTGTTTATTAAGAGCATTGGGTTGTTATAAGGGTTTTGTTCGTACATAATTACACTCCTTTATGTAAAATTGATAGTGGCTGAATGCCAGATAAATTATATATCATCTTTTCAAAATAATCAATCTCTCTATACCATTTATATATATAAAAGCGTGAGGTTAAAAACAGGCCAATATATAGTGTTTTTACAAGGCTAAAAACACTACCTTTTGGTGCTGAAAAATAAATTAAAAAAAATCAAAAATTTTTCAAAAAAAGTATTGACATTTGATGTTTCGTGTTATATAATAAAACACGTTCCGCAAGAACAGACAACAAAATCACAGCGGTTTAACCAAGAAAAAACCTAGTGTTTTGTGGGTTTTGACGGAACAAAAGGACATTGAAAATTGAACAACAAAGAAATGAGAACCCGTAATTTTTTTGAGG
>CALEIO010000175.1 GCA_937875885.1 uncultured Clostridia bacterium
ATAACCATTCTCCTGAGATAATTCAATTACATTTTTCTTTTTCGTTCTATGTGTAAGATGTAATATAAATAAAACAATACATAATCCAACAAAAGAGCCTGATGTATCTATAAGCACATCTGTAAATGCACAGGCACGCCCGGGCACAAAGTTCTGTATGGTTTCATCAAGTGATGCAACAACAGCACAAGATAACAACGAAAAGCCAAACAATTTCCATTTTTGCAAGTTGTAAGAGTTATACATAAGTGTCATAAATACCGAAAGCATTGCAAACTCTGAAAAATGAGCACATTTACGCACAAATGCATGGCTGAAAATATCACCTAATCCCAACCATCTTGCAAAAGCATTGAGTAATGCCAGAACTCTGCCGCTTTCGTCCCCCGATTTATCACCTGGCATCAAAGATTGACCAAAGATAAAACCTATGGTAAACAGAGTAACTAATGTAAAAATAGTTCGTTTAATTATAGTATATTTATTATTAATCATATCAAACACCCAATCTTATATATTTTATCTAATATGAGTGAAAAAGTCAATTTCTCTGTTGTAAAATGTAAGATATTATTATATAATATAGGTGTTTTTCAAATATTACATTGTTTTGTGAGGTAACTATGTTAAATAAAATCAGATTTTTTATGGCAAATGCAGTTTCCACTGTTGATGAATCAGGACTTACAGAGAAGTTAGTTGGAACTATGACAGGTCTCCTGGGTAATTTTCCTGCAGAGCTTGTTGTATTCATCATTTCCCTATTTCCCATCCTTGAATGCAGAGGCGGACTTATTGCAGCAAGTTTATTGGGTGTCAACTTCTGGTTAGCTCTTGTAATCAGCGTAGTGGGCAACCTGCTGCCTATCCCCTTTATCTTCTTATTCATCGAGAAAATATTCGCACTTCTCAAGAAGACAAAACACATCGGCAAACTTATTATCAAATTAGAAAACAAGGCAATGAGCAAATCTGATAAGGTAACAAAATACAAGAGATTCGGTCTTTTACTTTTTGTTGGCATTCCTCTGCCCGGCACAGGTGCCTGGACAGGAGCACTCATAGCTGTACTTCTTAAGCTCAACTTAAAAGATTCCGTAATCAGCATTCTTTTAGGTGTTCTTATGGCGACAACCATTATGTCTTTTATCTCCTACGGAATTCCGTGGATTATAACAATGATTTAACTACATTCAGACTTTAAGGGCATTCATTATTGATTGCCCTTAATTAGTAGGTGCTATTATGAACAATCATAAAAACATATTTGATGTATGCATAATCGGTGGCGGTGCGGCAGGCCTCTTTTGCTCTGTAATGATTAAAAGAAACAATCCTGCGCTTTCTGTTGCTATTATTGAAAGACAAAAGGACGTCGGCAAAAAACTCCTTGCTACAGGTAACGGAAGATGCAATCTCACAAACATTTTTGCCGATAAATCTATGTATCACGGCAGCTTCAAAGATGGTGCCGCAAAGGTTCTTGATAAATGCTCTCCCGATATGGTAATCGATTTATTCAGAGAACTTGGATTGCTTACCACAAATGATGCAGAAGGCAGAGTTTATCCTTATTCAAAGCATTCTTCATCTGTCCTTGATTGCCTCAAATTAAACTGCAAAAAAGCCGGAGTTGAAATCTTTTGCAACTACCACGTGACCGCAATATCAAAAACAAACAACAAATACAACGTTAAATGTCTGAACGATGCTACTTTCACTTCTGATATTCTGATAATTGCCAGCGGAAGCAAAGCCACACCCGAAACAGGAGCTGATGATTCAATTTTCAGCACAATATCCAAGAATTTAGGACATACTATTACAAAGCTCTACCCCGCACTGTGTCCCATTCCTGTTAAATCAAAGTCTCTGAATTCACTTAAAGGTGTAAGAGCTACTGGCAAAGCAACCATCCTTGTTGACGACAAAGAGATAAAATCAGAAATCGGAGAGATTCAGTTTACTGATAAAACATTGTCGGGAATATGTCTGTTTAATCTTTCTAGAATAGCCAATACCTCTGTACACTCAAAAATCAGGCTTTCACTTTTACCCCATATGAGTATTTATGAAATCAGCGAAATGTTAATGCAAAGAGCATCTGCACTTCCAGGCAACACTTCCGCAGAAGATTTGCTGTGTGGAATTTTTCAGAAGAAACTGTCCTGTGCATTGCTTAAAGATGCAGGAATGCACAAAGATGCAACCATAAATAATTTATGCAAAAATAGCATAAGACGTCTTGCCACTATTATAAACAACTGGGATTTCCCCGTAATACCATCTGATGACTTCAAAAGAGCTCAGGTCGTTGCAGGTGGAATCCAGGGTAGTGAGATTGATACCGAAACTATGGAAAGTAAGAAAAATAAAAATCTGTATATTATCGGCGAAGCTGCAGATTGCGATGGAGATTGCGGAGGTCTGAATCTTCAGTTTGCATTCTCATCTGCATATTGCGCTGCTATGGAATTATAAAATGATCACTATAAAAAATATAAAGTTACCCCTTAAATACACACGTGAGCAATTGACACACATTGTCAGCAAAACACTTAACATCAAACAACAGGATATTGCTTCATTAAAACTAAAGCGTTTAAGCGTTGATGCACGAAAAAAGACAGACGTGCACTACATTGCCACTATAAACATTGAAACAACTCTAAACGAGAACAAGCTTGTAAGCAAATGCAAAAACGCTGAAATTTTCGAAGAGAACGAATATGTGTTTTCAGCAACACACACCCCTGCAAAACGTCCTGTTATCATTGGTGCAGGACCTGCGGGATTAACTGCAGCATATAAATTATTAAAAGAAACAGATATTAAACCTGTTATTTATGAAGAAACAGATGTATTAAATCACGTAAAAGAAGTAAGTGAATATCTGGAATCTAAATTGGACAAACTTGTGAAAAA
>CALEIO010000176.1 GCA_937875885.1 uncultured Clostridia bacterium
GTTGCTGAAGCTTTTGGCACAGGTGAGAATTCTGTTGTGAAGTCCCTCGGTAACATCGGGGAGGTTTTCAAACTCCTCGGCACTCATACTGCGAAGCTTGCAGAGAATTGCTCTCTCTCCGTTTTCGTAAAAAGCAGGGTTTGCATTTTTGTTTTTATGGGGAACAAAGTCGCTGTGGTCGGTGCCTTTGTTTATAAGCTCCCTTATCTTTGAAGCACTTGCAATGTTTTCTGTGGTTTCTGCGCTGTCGTGGTCAACACCTGTGCGCTTTATGGTGCGGATTTCTATGTGTGAAGCTGCGAGTGCCTTTATATATTCAATTCCCAGAGTGTTGTTGGGGGAGGTGAGAGTGTCTGCAAGTTTATTTCCGCAAAGGTTTCTCACGGCTTTTTCTGTGGCAACGGGGTAGTAGTCTCCCTCTTTCATATACTGTGCAATAAGTGAGTTTACATCCTTGTCTTCGGTGGCATTTGCGGCAGACTTCAGAAGTTCAATATCTCCGCTTTCAGAGCCGAAATACACTCTGTCAACACAGCCCAGTGCCTTGATGATATCACATCCGCCCTTTGCAAAACGCTGTGCAGAGGACACAGCCCACACACAGGGCAGCTCAATTACCAGGTCTGCACCTGCACACAGGGCAGCTTCGGTGCGCTCAAATTTGGAGTAAACAGCCACGTCGCCCCTTTGGGTGAAGCTTCCGCTCATAACGGCTACAATGTAGTCGCAACCGTCCAGGCGCATCATATCCAGCATATATTTGTGACCATTGTGAAAGGGATTGTATTCGCAAATAACTGCGCCTGTAATCAAAGAAACTCACTCCTTGTAAAAAACACTTGAAACTTTTAACATATTGTACTATTATATTATAGGTTAAATTTTTTCTGAATTCAAGAAATGGAGGAAGATTTATGAAAATTCTTGTAATTAATGCAGGTAGTTCTTCTCTTAAATATCAGCTTATCGATATGAACAACGAGAAGATGGTTGCAAAAGGTAACTGCGAGCGTATTGGCCAGGCAGGCTCTTTCATCGGCCACAAGACAGCTGACGGCAGAGAGATGAAGAAAGAGGTTGAGATGCCCGACCATACCACAGCATTCCTTCAGGTTAAGGATGCTCTTCTTGACGCTGAAGTTGGTGTTATCGCTGACCTTTCAGAGGTTTCTGCTATCGGTCACAGAATCGTTCAGGGTGGTGCTCTGTTCAGCGAGTCTGTACTTGTAGACGAGAAAGTTATCGAGGGTATCGAGAGCCTTATTCCCCTTGCTCCTCTCCACAATCCCGGCCACGTTCAGGCTATCAGAGGTTGCTTCCAGGTATTTGGTGACAGCGTTCCCGAGGTTGTAGTGTTCGACACAGCATTCCACTCCACAATGCCCGAGAAGGCATTTATGTATGCTGTTCCTTACAAATATTACGAGGAGTATCAGGTTCGCCGCTACGGCTTCCACGGTACATCTCACCGCTACGTTTCCGGCGAAATGGCAAAGCATATGGGCAAGGACATCAAAGACCTCAAGCTTATCACATGCCACATCGGTAACGGTTCTTCTATCACAGCTGTTGACGGCGGCAAGGTAATCGATACATCCATGGGTCTTACTCCCCTTGATGGTTTCCTTATGGGCACACGTTCAGGTAGCCTTGATCCCTCTGTTGTTACTTTCATCGCAGAGAAGGAAGGCTTTACACCTGCACAGATGAGCGACCTGCTCAACAAGCAGAGCGGTCTGCTTGGTATCTCCGGTGTATCTTCTGACGACCGTGACGTTACTGCTGCAGAAAATGCAGGCAACGAGCGTGCACGTCTTGCTCACGAGATGCTCTACTACCAGATTGCAAAGTACGTTGGCGGCTATATGGCAGCTCTCGGCGGCTGTGACGGCATCGTATTCTGCGCAGGTCTTGGCGAGAATCAGGCAAAGCTCCGCGCAAGCGTTTGCGAGTACCTGAAGTTTGCAGGCGTTAAGATTGACGAAAAGGCAAATGCAGAAACCTGCGGCAAAACAGGCAGAATCTCTGCAGCTGACTCTGCAATCGATGTTTGGGTTATCGAGACAAACGAGGAGCTTGTTATTGCAAGAGATACAAAGGCTCTTGTTGAGAAGAACGCTTAAGTTTTCTCTTAAAACCTAATAAGATAAAGCACAGAAAATGGGCGGTAGCACAAAAAGCTACCGCCCTTAATTTTTTATTGTATCAGATTCCGTCCCCTGTAAGCTCGCCTGAATCGGGAGTTCTTGTGACTGCGTGTTCTCTGAAAAGAAATGTGATGCACCACAGTGCGCACAGTCCCACAAGGGCATAAATTATTCTGGATACAACGGATGTCTGTCCGCCGAAAATCCAGGCGACAAGATCAAATTGAAAAATTCCGATCAGTCCCCAGTTGATGCCGCCAATAGCAAGCAGTGTCAAAGCTAATTTATCGAGCATATAAAAACCTCCTGTTTTGTATTTGCTCTAATAGTTTTGACCGGTTTGTGATGAAATATTCAAAAATTAAATTAATGCAAGAATCAGAGTTACCACAGCAAATGCAAGCAGTACCAGAGAAAAGAGTCTTACAAATTTAACTGCTTTTTTCATTTTGAATTTTTTAATGATGTTGTCTGTGGGGGTGGGGAGGAAGAGGGTGATGAATCCTACAGAAAATCCGCCCACGCTCATCATCATAAGTCCTACAAAATTGTGTATGGACACAAGGAAAATGCCCACAGCAATCAGGCAGGTGCCCAGAATATTGAAAATCGCAAGGAGCTTCTGGAGCTTTGTACGCAGGGCAAAGTAGCCTGTGTAGGCTTCTTCGCACTCTTTGGAGCAGTACATCTCCTGGTAGCTAATTTCCTTTGCGCAGTAGCAACATTGTTTCATTTAAGGTCAACTCCTTTGTATTCTGTAAAGTATATCACAGTGGGGGATTTTTTTCAATCTAATCTGATGTTTTATTTTAATTTTCAGTTATTGTGTGCAGAATTTCTGAAAATAATTGTTCTTCCGTACTTTTGCACAAGCAAAGGACAGAAGATTTGTTGATAATCACAATAGGAAAAGGGTGGCGAATATGGCATTTTGCTGTTGTCTTTTCTGAAAATATATTGTATAATATTCCTGTATAATGTGGCGGTGTGTAATGCCGTCGCTTGTGTGCGCTTTTTGCGCAGACGGGTACAAATTTTTTATAATGGAGGCTTTTCTGATGAAAGCAAAAAGATTACTTAGCGTAGTTCTTGCGGTAACAGTAGTTCTTTCTTGCGTAATGGCTCTTGGCTTCGCTCCCACTGCATCTGCAGCAAGCGAGTACAACACATACGCAAAGTATCTGGAATCTATCAAACCCGAGAACAACTACGGTCTTACTGAAACAGTAAACGAAGGTAAGATCCTCCAGGCTTGGAACTGGTCCTACAAGAATGCAATCGCTCTTATGGAGACAGTTGCAAAGCAGGGCTTCACAACAATCCAGATTTCTCCTCCCAATGAGATCAAGATGCCTACAAAGGGCATTGCAGTTTGTGCAGCTCCCGTAGATGGCATTGCTCCCAACGGTTGGTGGATGTTCTATCAGCCCGCTGGCTTCCAGCTTAACGAGTCTGAGGACAACGCTCTTGGTACAAAGGCAGAGTTTGTTGAGATGTGCCAGGAAGCAAAGAAGTACGGCGTTAAGATCCTTGTTGACGCAGTTATCAACCACATGGGTACAGATGACGATCACATCGGTCTTTATGACAACGATTCTGTTGATCCTATGAAGCACGTTAACCCCAGAGCAGCAGAGTTCGAGCAGGCTCTTCTCGATGCAAAGGCATTCCACAGCCCCTGGGTTGATATGACATACGTTGAGAATATGTATCAGCAGATGAGACAGTACGACTCTACAGGCAAGCCCATTCCCAAGACAGACTCTAAGGGTAACATCATTTACAATGCACAGGGCTATCCTGAGTATAAGA
Organism: uncultured Clostridia bacterium; assembly: GCA_937875885.1. GTDB lineage: Bacteria > Bacillota > Clostridia > Oscillospirales > Acutalibacteraceae > Ruminococcoides. The sequence continues at coordinate 3,960 of CALEIO010000176.1, forward strand.
CAGGCGGCA
>CALEIO010000177.1 GCA_937875885.1 uncultured Clostridia bacterium
GTTAAGAATAAGATTGCTCCTCCCTTTAAGGAGGCAGAGTTTGACATTATGTACGGTCAGGGTATCTCCCGCACAGGCGAGCTTCTTGACCTGGCTGTTAAGGCTGATGTTGTGCAGAAATCCGGCGCATGGTTCAACTTTGGTGATATGCGTCTTGGTCAGGGCAGAGATAACGTAAAAGAACTGCTCAGAACCAACACAGAGCTTGCTGCAGAGATTGAAAAGCAGCTGTGGGAAAACATCGACAAGATTACATCCCGCACACCCAAAGCTCCCAAGTCTGCAGCACCTACAGTAACACCTGTGGCAGCTGCAAAGCAGGCAGATGCTCCCGCAGCAAAGGGCAGCAGCAAACTTGACATTCTGGTTGAAGACTGATGACCGTCACAGCTGTCGAGCCAAGACGAAAGGGTCTTTCGGCTCTTTTTATTGACGGAGAGTTTGCAATGAAGCTCAGCACCCACACCCTTGCAGAAAACCGCATAACTGCCGGTTGTGAGCTCGACGACGAACAACTTCATAACCTTGTAAAACTCTCTGACCTGCATCGTGCAAAAGAAAAGGCTCTGTGGCTTATTTCTTACAGAGATCATTCCTCAAAAGAACTCCTTGAGAAACTTATGAAGGATTTCTGCGAAGAAGCTTCCTCTGCTGCAGTTGAACGTATGCAGGAATTAGGACTTATCAACGACGAAGCCTTTGCAAACCGATTCGCAAGGGAGCTTCATTCAAAGCATCAGTCTCCCTCCACTATCCGCTACAAGCTCATTCAGAAAGGCGTCGACAGAGACACGGCAGATTCTATTGTTGAAGAGCTGAACATTGACCCGGTGGCAGAGATTGAAGCACTTGTGGAGAAAAAATATCTTAAAAACCTTTCCGATGAAAAAGGGCTCCGAAGAACATTCTCTGCTCTTCAGCGGGCAGGCTATCGCTACAGCGATATTAAAACCGTAATCTCCCGATATACAGAAGATTACTACGACTAAACATTCAAATTTACATATTCAGGTTGGTATTATGAAAGACATTAAAGTTGCAATGGTTTCTCTCGGTTGCGCAAAAAACCGTGTGGACGCCGAAATGATGCTCTATAAAGTAAAAGAAGCAGGTTTTACCATCAAGGATGACCCTGCAAAAGCTGATATCGCAATTGTCAACACCTGCGGCTTCATAGAAAGTGCAAAGCAGGAAAGTATCGAAGAGATTATTGAGCTTGGTAAACTCAAGGAAGAAGGCACCATCAAGCACATTGTGGTTACAGGTTGCCTTGCCGAAAGATACAAGGATCAGATTGCAAAAGAGCTTCCTGAAACCGATGCAGTAATCGGTCTGGGTGCAAACGGCGACATTGTGGAAACCCTCAAGGCAGTTGCTGACGGAATCCACACAGAAAGCTTCCCCGACAAATCCCTGCAACCCCTTTCAGGCAACAGACTCCAGTCCACACCCCAGCATTATGCATACTTACGCGTAGCAGACGGCTGTGACAACTGTTGCACCTACTGTGCAATCCCCCTTATCCGCGGCGGATTCCGCAGTCGCAAAATGGAAGATATCATCGAAGAAGCCAAATACCTTGCAGAGGGTGGAGTAAAAGAGCTTAACATTATCGCTCAGGATACCACCCGCTATGGTGAGGATATCTACGGCAAACTTATGCTCCCCGAGCTTTTACGAGAGCTTTGCAAAATCGACGGTCTGCGCTGGATCCGTATTCTCTACTGCTATCCCGACAGAATCACAGACGAACTCATCGACACCATTGCACAGGAAGATAAAATCGTTAAATACATCGACCTGCCCCTGCAGCATTGCAACGGCAGAGTGCTTAAGGCTATGAACCGCAGAGGTGACAGAGAAAGCCTTACTCAGCTCATCACAAAAATCCGCAACCGCATTCCCGGTGTAGTGCTTCGCACCACCATCATCGCAGGCTTCCCCACAGAAACCGAAGAGGAATTTGACGAGGTTGCAGAATTTGCAAAAGAAATGAAGTTTGAGCGTCTGGGCTGCTTTGCTTACTCCACCGAAGAAGATACTCCCGCAGCACTTCTCCCCCAGGTAGAGGAAGAGGAGCGCAAGTACCGCGCAAATGCCATTATGGAACAGCAGCAGTACACAATGGATGAGTACAACCGCACAAGACTGGACACCGAGATTGAAGTCCTTGTAGAAGGCTTTGACAGATATGCAGAGTGCTATTTCGGCAGAAGTGCCGCCGATGCACCCGAGGTTGACCCCAACGTGTTCTTTATCTCCGAGAAAAAGGTTTATCCCGGACAGTTTGTTACAGTTAAGGTAACAGATATCCTCGATTGCGACCTTATCGGCGACATTGTTGAGTAATGACGGAAATTTACAGATAGGATCTGATGTTTTGAACTTACCAAATAAACTTACAATTCTGCGAATTTTGCTTGTACCCTTTATGATTGCAGCACTGCTTATAGATTTCCCCCACCATTTTCTGGTGTCAGGTCTTCTGTTTGGTGCCGCATCACTTACAGATTACTTTGACGGCAAGATTGCAAGAGAAAGAAACCTTATTACAGACTTTGGCAAATTTGCAGACCCCCTGGCAGACAAGATTCTGGTTATTTCCTGCCTTGTGTGCTTTGTAGCTATGAAGCTCTGTGACCCCGTGCTGCTTATTATAGTTCTTTTCAGAGAATTCGCAATTACCTCTATCCGCCTTGTGGCAGCATCAAGCGGCAAGGTTATTGCTGCAAACATCTGGGGCAAGGTAAAAACCGTTACTCAGATTGCCGCTATTATTGCAGTGTTTGTTTTTCAGTATTTTCTGGAGCTTTGCAAGGTTGGTTTTCTCCCCATTGCACAGGAAATGGCAGACAAACTTTCTATGTGGCTCACCTTAGGTGGAATGGCTCTGCTTTGGGTAAGCACAATAATGGCAATTATCTCCGGTGTTATCTACATCAAGGATAACAAAAACTGTATTGAAGACAGATAATATTCCTGCACTTGTTCCAAACTTTATCTTACAACAAACAAAACAGTTGCATTTTTCTAAAAGTCTATATATAATATATTAAAGTTAAGATTTCAAAAGCTTTGATCGGGAGAAGTACCTGATATGACACACCAGAGAGGGTGGCAGGCTTATGCCTTGCTGAAAGCCGCCTTGTGATACAATCAGCGAAATGCACCCGTGAGCTTCAGGAGCGAACATCTGTGTATGCGACCAGTAGTTTCTGACGGCTGACCCCGTTACAGGTCAGAGAGTGTCGGTACGCCGACAGAACTCGGGTGGAACCACGGCTATAAGTCGTCCCTTGTATGGGACGGCTTTATTTTTTGCTTAAGTTCTCTCCGAAAGTCCCTTTTCAGGAGTTGATTCTATTGTTCAAAAACTTAATTAGCGACCTGGATGCTTTTATGGAGCGTGACCCTGCCGCAAGAAGCCGCTTTGAGGTTTACTTCCTTTACTCCGGCTTTAAGGCTATCCGCGCATACCGCAGAGCAAACTGGTTCTATCGTCATAATATGAAATTCCTTGCCCGCTGGATTTCTCAGGCATGCCGCAGACGTACAGGTGTTGAAATTCACCCCGGTGCTACCATTGGCAAAGGTCTTGTGATTGACCACGGTATGGGAGTTGTAATCGGTGAAACCACCATTATTGGTGATAACTGTACCATATATCAGAACGTAACCCTGGGTGGTACGGGTAAAGACCACGGCAAACGTCATCCAACACTTGGCAACAACGTGCTTGTGGGTACAGGTGCCAAGGTACTTGGTCCCTTTAAGGTAGGCGACAATGCACGAATTGCCGCAGGTGCAGTTGTACTTTCCGAGGTACCCGCCGAGGCTACTGCTGTAGGCGTACCTGCAAGAATAGTAAGAATAGGCAACCAGAAGGTTGTAGACCAGCTTGACCACATCCACGTATCAGACCCTGTTTCTCAGATGCTGTGCAAACTGGAACACGAAATTACAGTACTGAAAAAAGAACTGGAGGAAATAAAAAAATGATTCTTTACAATACACTCGGTAACAAAAAACAGGAATTCAGAACTCACACAGAGGGCAAGGTTAATATGTACACCTGCGGCCCTACTGTTTACCACTTTGCTCACATCGGTAACCTGCGCACATACATTATGGAGGACGTGCTGGAAAAGTTCCTCCGCTATGAGGGCTACGATGTAAACAGAGTTATGAACATCACCGACGTTGGTCATCTTGCAAGCGATGCCGACACAGGCGAAGACAAGATGCTCAAGGGTGCAAAGCGCGAAAAGAAAACTGTTCTCGAGATTGCAGATTTCTACACAAAGGCTTTCTTTGAAGATTGCAAAAAGCTCAACATCAAGCGTCCCGACGTAGTTGAACCCGCTACCTGCTGCATCCCCGAATTTATCGAGATGGTATCCACTCTCCTTGACAAAGGCTATGCTTACCAGGCAGGCGGCAATGTTTACTTTGACACATCCAAGCTTGACAAGTACTATGTTTTCGGCAACCAGACAGAAGAAGACCTGGCTGTTGGTGTTCGTGATGGTGTTGACGAAGACGAACACAAGCGCAATAAAACAGACTTTGTTCTGTGGTTTACAAAGTCCAAGTTTGAGGATCAGGAGCTTAAATGGGACAGCCCCTGGGGCAATGGTTACCCCGGTTGGCACATTGAGTGCTCTGCAATCAGCATCAAGCACGGCGGC
>CALEIO010000178.1 GCA_937875885.1 uncultured Clostridia bacterium
TGTTGATTTCAGCATTAAAGACGATAAGCCTAACGGCTCAATCCGCATCGTACCCACAGAGAATCTTCTCAACGAACTGGGTCTGAATTCAAGCGGCTCCTCTATCATCTCAATGATGTCCCTGTCACTTGAAATCAAGTTTAACAACTCAGGCGAAAGCACCGCTATGGATATTAATCTGCTTAACGGAGAAAACATTCTCGTTGGATTCTCTGCAGATTCAAAGGTATCAAAAACACCTCTCGGCACAGTAACAGCTCCTGCTGAAGAAAACATCGTTGATATGGAAAATGCTAACGAGTGGCTGGCTTCCATTGACTCCAACAAGATGATCGAAATAATCAACAAGCTCCCCATCCCCAGCGATCTTCTGGAGGGAATTTTTGAATAAATCGGAAATGCAGGTACATCATCTGCAACCGATTATGTCAGATAATCCTATTTTCAAATAACATATAAACTTGGCGCTGACTTACCATCAGCGCCAATGTTAGTATTGGAGAATATCATGCAAATAGAAATTAAGGATATTAAGAAAAAATACGGAAAAAAGCAGATTCTGAACGGCATCACTTTTTCTGCATCGGCAGGCAGATGTGTGGGAATTCTGGGAGGAAACGGATGCGGAAAATCTACACTCCTCTCCATTCTTGCAGGTGTTCAACTTACTGATTCAGGAGAGTTTCTGTTTGACGGAAACGACCTGTTCAAATACCGCAAACAGCGCAACACCCTTGTAGGATATGTACCCCAGGGTACTCCGCTTATTGAGGAGTTAAGCGCTAAAGACAACCTGATGCTGTGGTACACAAAGGCGGATATGAAAAAGGAACTGGAAAACGGTGTTCTTCGAATGCTTGGCATAGACGAATTTCTGAAAGTTCCTGTTTCAAAAATGTCAGGCGGTATGAAAAAACGTCTTTCCATAGGCTGTGCCATCCACAATCATCCTCCAGTATTACTCCTTGATGAGCCTATGGCCGCTCTTGACCTTGCCTGCAAACAAAAAATCTCTGACTATATCAACAAACACAAAAGCGAAGGCGGTATTGCCCTGCTTGTAACTCATGATATTCTTGAGCTCAACCTTTGCGATGAATGGTACATTATGAAAAACGGAGTTCTCTCCCCCTTTGATTACACAGGGGATATATCTGAACTTGTAAAAAATTTGTGATATGAAAAAATATTTTCTCTTACAATGCAAACGAAGTCTGAAATTTCTGCCCTTTGTGCTTGCCGTTACCCTTATTCTTGCCATAGGGCTTTCTGCAGCGCTTACAGGAATAATCGGATTTTTTAACAACAAAGAAGACAAACAGCTTGTCAATATTGCAATATCCGGTGATACCGACAATCAGTATCTGTCCTGGGGTATGTCTGCTTTACAAAATCTGGACGAAACCCGCTACTCCATAAACATCATCACTCTGACAGAGGAAAAAGCCAGAGAAGCTCTGCTTAACGGAGACATTACAGCCTATGCTGTTTTTCCCGAAGATTTTATCGAAAAAGCTCTCCAGGGCAATATGGAACCCGTAAGATATGTAACCACCTCTGGAGTCAACGATATTGTTGCTCTGTTCCAGAATGAACTTACACAAATCATTACTAAAATAATGGTTTACTCCGAAAAGGGTGCCTATGGCATTGTTGATGCAATATATGAAAGCGGTACCAATAAGAATGTATGGGAATATTCCACCTTATTAAGCATTGAATATGTTGATCTGATAATTCATCGTTCTGATATATTCAAAATACAGGAGCTGGGATTTTCAGCAGGACTTGGTCTTGCAAACTACTTTATCTGCGGAATCACTGTGCTGCTTCTGGGTCTTTCCGGACTTCCCTATGCTATAATTCAGGTGAAAAAAGATACCTCTCTGCGCAAGCTGATGATATCCCGCGGACATTCAGGATTCTCCCAGCTTTTGTGCGAGTTTGCAGCTCATTTGTGTGCAATGGTACTGCTTACCGCCTTTATACTTGCAACAATCAGCCTATGCTCACAATTCATCAAGGAAATTTCTGCAAATATTATCAGCACAGATTTCATTGCAGACTTTGCAAAATTGCTGTTCCCCGTACTGATTATGCTTTCCGCTTTCAATATTATGATTTTTGAATTTGCTGACAACATTATCAGTGCGGTCCTAATGCACTTTTTCACAAGCCTGGGCTTATGCTACATAACAGGCTGTCTTTACCCCATATTCACTTTCCCTGTTGCAATACAGAAAATATCAGGATTTCTGCCTATGGGTATTGCAAGAGAATACCTGGCCTCTGCATTCACGGGAGTGCACAACAACCTCTGCCTTATAGGACTGATTGCTTATTCCGTGCTGTTCTTTATGGCAGCATTCCTCGTGTGTACCCGTAAAATCACACACAAGCAAGGAGGTTGAGCAATATATGAAAAATTCTCTTAAATGGCTTTTTATGCTTAACAAAAGGCTCTACAAAAAAGTTTCTTTTGTCATCATAATGCTGCTCATTCCTTTGTGTGTGCTTATTTTCAGTCTGGCAGCAGAAGAAGACAGCGGCTTTCTGCACGTTGTGCTTGTGCAGACAAATGCACAAGACGAAATCTCATCCGAGATAATCAACGACCTTATGAATGAAGACACTCTGGTGCTTTTCTCAAAAGCAGATACGCCGTCACAGGCAACAGAACTGGTTAAAACAGGTCTGGCAGATGAAGCCTGGATTTTTCCGGAAAACACCAAAGACAGCTTGGCAAAATTCGTTTCTGTGGGTAAAGACAAATTCATCACCATAATATGCAGAGAGCAGACTGTATTCACACGCCTTACCCACGAAAAGCTCTCATGCTCTCTTTATGAATACTGCGCAAAAGCATATTACGTCAACTTCACCCGAGAGAATCTTCCTGAGCTTGACTCGCTCAGCGATGCCGAGCTTATTGAGTACTATGATAATGTAAGCATTGACGAAGAACTCTTTGTGTTTGACAATCCCACCTCAACACAGGAAAACAACAGTGGCAACACCAATTATCTGACTACTCCCATAAGAGGACTTCTTGCTGTAATTGCAGTGCTTTGTGCAATGGCATCTGCAATGTACTTTATGCAGGACGAATCCTCGGGAACATTCTCCCACATTCCTCAGGCAAGACAAATATATATTGCCTTCGGTTGTCTGATGATTGCTGTGCTGAATATCAGCGCAGCCGTTTTCATTTCTCTTTTTGCCGCAAAGCTCAGCGTTGGTTTATTGAGAGATTTTGTGGCTTTGCTGCTTTTCTCGGTTTGCTGTACGGTATTCAGTCTTATGCTTAAGCTTATCATCCCCTCACAAAAGCTCTATGGGGCTTTAATACCCCTGCTTACTGTGGTAATGTTGGTTGTATGTCCCATTTTCTTTGATATGGATGTTATGAAGAAAATACAGCTGCTGTTCCCTCCCACATACTTTATAAACTCCTCTTACAGCAACATCTTTATGCTGTATATGGGACTGTATGCCCTTGCGGGAATTCTGCTGTGTCTTATACTGCATTACTTGAAATGTATGAAAATCAGAAAACACAAAAATGATATACAGAAATAACAGATACAAAAACGAGGCAGCTCAATTGAACTGCCTCGTTTATATTTAGTGATATTAAACTATTCTGATGTTGAGGGTATCTGTGCCTGATGTGGGAACAGTTTTGTTTGAAGAAATGACAATTACAAGGTCACCCTTTTTAACAACTCCTGTTTCCATAGCTTTTGAGATAGCCTGCTTTGTGATAAGGTCTGTTTCTGTCAGCTCTTCGCCGAGCACTGCGGTAACCCCCCAGTTAAGACCCAGCTTGCTGCACACTGACTTTGAGGTAACAACAGCAATAACATCGCAATCGGGGCGGTACTTTGCCATTGCACGTGCAACGGAACCTGTCTTGCTCTCTACAATAATTGCTGTAGCACCGATGCTGTCTGCAATAGTCTTTGCAGCATAGCAGATGTTTTCACGGAAGCTTGACTCATCTGCACAGTGGCACAGTGCATCTCTGAGAACGTGAAGCTCCTTGTGCTTTTCTGCCTCGGTACAAATATCGCAAAGTGTGCGCACACTCTCCACAGGGAACTTACCCGCTGCAGATTCACCTGAAAGCATAACTGCAGATGTACCATCATAAACAGCATTTGCAACGTCGTTGATTTCTGCTCGGGTGGGTCTGGGAGATGTCGTCATACTCTCCAGCATCTGTGTGGCTGTGATAACGTACTTACCTGCCATAACACATTTTCTGATGATGGATTTCTGAAGCTCCGGCAGACGGATAAAGGGAATCTCTACACCCATATCACCACGTGCAACCATAATACCGTCACTTACACGGATGATATTGTCAATATCTGCCACACCGCTCTGATTCTCGATTTTGGAGATAATCTCCACGTTATCGTATCCAAGGCTGTCGATAAAGTCACGGAGAGTCATTACATCCTCTGCACTGCGTACAAAGGAAGCTGCTACGTAGGTAATGCCCTGAGCAAGACCGAATTCAATATCCTGTCTGTCACGAGCGCTTACGTAGGGCATATTTATGTGGTAATCGGGAATATTTATACTCTTTCTGTTTGAAAGTGTGCCGCCCTGCTCAACAGTACAAACAATTCTGTCTGAATGAGTGGACTTTACTTTCATAATAATCTTGCCATCATCAAGCAGAATCTGTCTGCCTATAACAGAGGGATCTGCCTTAAAGAGCTGCACAAGTCTGGGATAAGAAATGCTTACACCCGACTCGTTACCCATACACTCCTCTTTGTAAAGCTCAAAGTCTGCGCCATCCTGAAGTTCTACACTGCCATTCTCAAAAAGTCCCAGTCTTACCTCGGGACCCTTTGTGTCCAGAAGAATCGCAACCTCTTTGTTGCAGCTTTCTGCCACCTCTTTTACCATTGCGATGTTATCTTTGATATCGTCATAGGTACCGTGAGAAAGGTTGATTCTGGCAACATTCATTCCTGCCTCAATCATTCTCTTGAGAGTCTTTTTGTTGCTGCAGGCAGGACCTAAAGTACATATAATTTTAGTTTTTCTCATACTTTTATCTCCGTATGTTATTTTTGAAATCCCGGATACATATACAATACCAATACCTCGGGCTCAATCTATTCATATATATAATACCACAGCAAGATGGGTTTTACAATAATTATTGAATAAAAATACTTGCTCAAATCATACCCTGTTCAATGCAGGAAGCAGCACCGGAAGATTCAGTTTTTTAGGTAAAATCATACAATAGTCGAGGATTTTTGAAGGTTTAATATAAAATATTGCAAAAACCTTCCTTTAATGTCTTGAAATCCTGTTTTTGTAGGTGTATAATTCATTTGTTGCTATAAAGCTAAATTTTAGAGAAGGAGCCGTGAGAAATATGGCACTTAAAAATGAGTATCTTCTTGATCTCCTTGAGAGAGTTAAGAAAAGAAATCCCGGCGAGCCCGAGTTCATTCAGACTGTTACAGAAGTTCTGACATCCATCGAGCCCGTTGTTGAGAAAAGACCTGACCTGGTAGAGGCTGGCGTTCTTGAGAGAATCGTTGAGCCCGAAAGACAGATTTTCTTCCGCGTTCCCTGGGTTGACGACAACGGCAAGGTTCAGGTTAACCGCGGTTTCAGAGTACAGTTCAACTCTGCTATCGGTCCTTACAAGGGCGGTATCAGACTCCACCCCTCTGTTAATGCAAGCATCATCAAGTTCCTCGGTTTCGAGCAGACATTCAAGAACTCCCTCACAACTCTGCCCATGGGCGGCGGCAAGGGTGGCTCTGACTTCGATCCCAGAGGCAAGAGCGACGGCGAAGTTATGCGTTTCTGCCAGAGCTTTATGACAGAGCTCCAGAGACACATCGGTCCCCACCTTGACGTTCCCGCAGGTGACATCGGCACAGGCGCACGTGAGATCGGCTATATGTTCGGTCAGTACAAGAGACTCAGAAATGAGTTCACTGGCGTTCTTACAGGTAAGGGTCTCCAGTACGGCGGTTCTCTTATCCGTCCCGAAGCAACAGGTTTCGGCGCAGTTTACTATACAGTAGAAATGCTCAAGACTCTCGGCGAGTCCATTGAGGGCAAGACAGTTGCAGTTTCCGGTTTCGGTAACGTTGCATGGGGTGTTGTTCAGAAGGTAACAGAGCTGGGCGGTAAGGTTGTTACACTTTCCGGTCCCGACGGTTACATCTACGATGAGGACGGCATCAACACAGAAGAGAAGATCAACTTTATGCTCGAGATGCGTGACTCTCGTCGTGACAAGGTTCAGGATTACGCTGACAAGTTCGGTGTTCCCTTCTTTGCAGGTCAGAAGCCCTGGGGCGTTAAGGCAGACATCATTATGCCCTGCGCTACTCAGAACGAGGTTGGCATTACTGAGGCTGAGCAGATCGTTGCTAATGGCGTTAAGTACTATGTTGAGGTTTCCAATATGCCCTCCACAAACGAGGCTGTTGATTACCTGAAGGAGAACAACGTTGTTGTT
>CALEIO010000179.1 GCA_937875885.1 uncultured Clostridia bacterium
TTTTTATCTATCACTTTGATGGGAATCGAAAGGGCGTGTAGAAAACAGTCCTGTGGACTGTTTTTAGCCCGTCGCGCTGATGATGCTTTTCGCACTCTGCACACCGCAGTTAACGAGAAGTAGCTCACCTACCCCTCCAAGTACCCATCATCCGCTCCAAAAATGGAAAGCACCCTAAAATGGGTGCTTTTTATTTTTATCTATCACTTTGATGGGAATCGAAAGGGCGTGTAGAAAACAGTCCTGTGTAATTCTGCAGTTTTTTCTTACACCTTACCTTTATATTGAACATTATATATTGTAATACCCCACAAAATATGATATACTCCCAAAAGATGCTATTTATTACATTTATATTAAATATACAAGAGGAGTTATTATGAGTATTCTGAATGTTGAAAACCTGACACACGGTTTTGGCGACAGAGCTATTTTCGACGATGTTTCTTTCCGTTTACTCAAAGGTGAGCACATTGGTCTTATCGGTGCAAACGGCGAGGGTAAATCTACCTTTATGAATATTGTTACAGGTAAACTTATGCCTGACGAGGGCAAGGTTGAGTGGTCCAAGAATGTACGTGTAGGTTACCTTGACCAGCACACAGTGCTCTCTGCAGGAATGACCATTGAAGATGTGCTGAAATCCGCTTTTTCTTATCTTTTTGAGATGGAAGAAAAGATGAACGCAATATGCGATGCACTGGGTGAAGCCGACGAAGACCAGATGGCAGAGATGCTTGAAGAGCTGGGCACCATTCAGGATATGCTCACAGCTCACGACTTTTACATTATCGATGCAAAGGTTGAGGAAGTTGCACGTGCACTGGGTCTTGCAGACATCGGTCTTGACAGAGATGTTACCGACCTGAGCGGCGGACAGAGAACAAAGGTACTGCTCGCAAAGCTTTTGCTTGAAAAGCCCGACATTCTCCTCCTTGACGAGCCTACAAACTACCTTGACGAGGAGCACATCACCTGGCTCAAAAGATATCTCATTGACTACGAAAATGCTTTCATCCTCATCTCTCACGATATTCCCTTCCTCAACGAGGTTATCAATATCATTTACCATATGGAAAATCAGAAGCTTGATCGCTATGTTGGTGACTACCACCACTTTGAAGAGGTTCACGCTATGAAGAAGGCTCAGCTTGAGGCTGCTTACAAGCGTCAGCAGCAGGAAATCAGCGAGCTCAAGGACTTTGTTGCACGTAACAAAGCAAGAGTTTCCACACGAAATATGGCTATGTCCAGACAGAAGCTCCTTGACAAGATGGACGTTATTGAGCTTGCACAGGAGAAGCCCAAGCCCGAATTCAACTTTAAGGTTGGCAAAACTCCCAGCAAGTTTATCTTTGAAACAAAAGACCTGGTTATCGGCTACACAGAGCCCCTTTCTTCTGCCCTTACTCTCTCTATGGAGCGTGGCAAGAAAATTGCTCTGGTGGGTGCTAACGGTATTGGTAAGACCACCTTGCTCAAAAGCATTCTTGGTCTTATTCCCCCTATCTCCGGCACCGTAGAACGTGGCGACAATCTGCTTATTGGCTACTTTGAGCAGGAGGTTTCCGGTGACAACTCCACCACCTGTATCGAGGAAATATGGAAAGAATTCCCCTCTCTGAATCAGCACGAGGTAAGAGCGGCACTTGCAAAGTGCGGACTTACCACAAAGCATATCGAAAGTCAGGTGAGAGTTCTCTCCGGTGGTGAGCAGGCAAAGGTGCGACTTTGCAAACTTATCAATAAAGAGACAAACATTCTGCTTCTTGACGAGCCTACAAACCATCTGGATGTAGATGCTAAGGATGAGCTCAAACGTGCCCTCAATGATTACAAGGGCAGCATTCTGCTTATCTGCCACGAGCCCGAATTTTATCTTGACGTTGTAGACGAGGTGTGGGACTGCACCAAGTGGACAACAAAGATTTTCTGATAACCTATGAAAAGCAATAAAAATCAGCTGAAAGGCAGCCTTGCAGCCCTTGCTGTAAACATAATCTTCGGCTTTAGCTTTCTTTTCTCCAAGGTCGCCTTGAGGTATGCTCATCCTCTGGTGATTCTTGCGGTTAGGTTTACTGTAGCCTTTGCAGTTATGAATCTGCTGTGGGTTTTCGGCATTGTTAAGCTCCACTTCAAGGGTAAACCCCTTAAAGGTATCCTTGCAATGTCCTTGGTGCAACCTTTGCTCTACTACATCTTTGAGCTGTACGGAATCGACAACACCTCAAGCGCAATGTCGGGAATCATAATCTCCCTTGTGCCTGTGGTGGTAATGATTCTCTCCACAATCTTCCTTAAAGAAAAGCCGAAAGGTGTGCAGATATTTTTCTCTGCGCTTTCCCTTGGATCAATTGTGGCTATCAGCATCCTCTCTGACAATGGAGTGAAAAACAAGATTTTCGGCATAATCCTCTTGGGTGGCGCCACCCTGTGTGCAGCTGTGTTCAACATTTTAAGCAGAAGCACATCGGAGCATTACTCCCCCTTTGAGCGGACATACATTATGTTCCTTGCAGGTACTGTCGGATTCAACGGCATTGCCCTTGGCGCACTTAAAGGAAGTTTCCTCACAGAAGTTGCTTCTGCCTGCACAAGCCCACAGTTTGTGGGTGCTATACTCTACCTTTCAGTTATATCATCAATCCTTGCATTTATGCTTTACAACTACTCCACAGGACTTATCACTCCCGTTCGGTCAGCATCCTTTTCGAATCTGATTACGGTTGTGTCTGTACTGGCAGGAATACTCATCCTCCACGAGCCTATGATGTCGACCGCAGAAATCATCTGCTGTGTGCTGATTATCGCAGGAGTTGTGGGAGTAAACAAATAAAGAAGACAAAATTAAAGCAGAGTCGGCTGAAAACTGACTCTGCTTTTTTTATATAAGTATTAAGTTATAATCAAAGCACCTGAAGCTTGATTTCGCCATCAGCAGCGGTTACATTGATGCCGATGATTCCGCCTTCTCCGCGGATAATCATTTCTTCAGCAATCTTCTCTTCCACTTCTTTGCGGATAATGGAACGAAGCTCACGGGCACCTGTTCTGCCGTCTGTAATCTTGTCGGCAAGAGCTGTGCAAGCAGCATCGTCGAAGCTGAAAGTAATGCCCTTTTCCTTGAGAGTGTCGATATACTCAGAAAGCATAAGGGATGAAATCTTTCGCAGATCTTCTTTCTCCAGATAACGGAAAACGATAATCTCATCTACTCGTGCAATGAACTCGGGACGGAGGAAATCAGACAAAGCCTTCATTACCTTTTCACGGGTAGCGTCAGCCTCGCTCTTGGCAAAGCCAAGGGCATTTTCTTTTCTGTCGGAACCTGCGTTTGAGGTCATAACGATTACTGTATTTTCAAAGTTTACAAGTCTGCCGTGAGCATCTGTAAGCTTGCCTTCGTCCAGAATCTGGAGGAGGATATTAAGTACATCGGGGTGTGCTTTCTCAATTTCGTCAAAAAGAAGCACAGAATAAGGTCTGCGACGGACTTTCTCGGTTACCTGACCGGCCTCGTCGTAGCCTACATATCCGGGAGGAGAGCCGATAATCTTGGAAACAGAGTGCTTCTCCATAAACTCGGACATATCAAGTCTGATGAGGGTTTCGGGTGTATCAAAGAGCAAGGAAGAAAGTACCTTTACAAGCTCGGTTTTACCCACACCTGTGGGACCTACAAAGATAAAGGATGCAGGTCTGCGACGGGGTGAAATCTGAACTCGGGAGCGCTTAACTGCTGTAGCAAGTACTCTTACAGCTTCATCCTGACCGATGATTTTCTCTTTCATCTGCGATTCAATATTTGCAAGCTTTGCAAGTTCGTTTTCTCTTACGTGAGTTGAGGGAATACCAGTCCACAGCTCGATAACCTTTGCAAGGTCTTCTTCTGTAACTGCGGTTGAAAGTGCCTCCTCGGGGATTACTGAAATCTCCTGCTCCACCCTTGCAAGGTCGCTCTTGACAGCTGCAAGGCGCTCATAGTCAACGGTTTCTGCTGTTGTGAGCTTTTCCTGCACAAGAGAAAGATTATGCTTATCCTCGCAGAGCTTATCGTATTTCTCACGCTCTTTGTTGCGAAGTCCTGCACATGCACTTGCCTCGTCCAAAAGGTCGATTGCCTTATCAGGCAAAAATCGGTCTGTGATGTATCTTTCAGAGAAGATAACAGCCTTGCGGATTACATCAGCTGCAACTGTTACGTTGTGATGCTGCTCGTAGTATTCCTTGATACCCTCAAGCACCTCTATTGTATCTGCAATGGAAGGCTCCCCAACCTTAACAGGCTGAAAACGACGCTCCAGAGCTGAATCTTTCTCGATGTATTTTCTGTATTCATTAAAGGTAGTTGCGCCGATAACCTGAATCTCTCCGCGGGACAGAGAAGGCTTGAGGATATTGGCAGCATTCATAGAACCCTCGGAATCGCCTGTGCCAACAAGGCTGTGCACCTCGTCGATAAACAGAATGATATTGCCGGCGGCACGCACCTCGTCGATGAGTCCCTTGATGCGGCTCTCAAACTGGCCGCGGAACTGGGTGCCGGCCACCAGAGCGGTCAGGTCCAGCAGATGCACCTCTTTATCCAGCAGGCGCTGGGGCACGTTGCCCTGGGAAATTCGCAGTGCAAGACCCTCTGCTATTGCGGTTTTACCAACACCCGGCTCACCAATAAGGCAGGGGTTGTTCTTTGTACGGCGGGAAAGAATCTGGATTACACGCTCGATTTCTTTATCTCTGCCAATGATGCGGTCGATTCTGCCTTCTCTTGCCTTACGGGTCAGGTCTTCGCAGTAAAGAGAGAGGAACTTTCTCTCTTTTTTCTCTTTCTTCTCCTGTTTCTTTGCCTTTTTGGGGTCAGTATTCTGACCATCTGCAGGCTTTGCGCCACCAAAGAAGTTATTGAAGAATGAGGGGAATGCAGGTGCGCCGCCGTGAGTGAAATCGTCACCGTCGGCACTTTCATCACCCTGGGAATCATCAAGGCTCATAGGGTCGGTAAAGTTCATATTCTCCATCATCTGGGAAAGGTCGCCGCCCTCTGCCATATTCTCCATCATAGAACCCATCTGGTCTTCCATTGCCTGTAGGTCATCGTCAGAGATGCCCATCTTGCGCATAAGGTCCTCAACAGGGCCGATGCCAAGCTCCTTTGCACAGGTAAGACAGTAACCCACTGTGTTGCTGTCTTTCTGATTATTGGAAACAAAAACTACTGCGGTACGTTTGCCGCATCTTGAACATAACATAGTAATACTCCTTTACTGAAGAAGCGGGTTACTCCCCTGCTTCTTCCTCCTTTGCTTGTGCAAGCAAAGCTTTGAAAATGAAATAGTATCGAATCAGCGAATATATCATTACAAGCGCTGTTACTGACAACATAATAAAAGAAACTACAGCAAAATTTTCCACTTTAAGCCAAATGTCAAACACTACTATAGCTGCCACAGAAATGTAGAAGCAGACTGTGCCCACCTTGCCATACCAGGCAGCGGCAACGGGCAGTATGTGCTTCTTCAAAAGCAAAGTAGCTCCTATGAGCATCAGGATATCCTTTGTAGCCAGAATTGCCACAACAGGGAAAATCATCGGCTCGATAATTGAAAGGCACACAGCAACTGCAATAAGAGTTAGTTTGTCTGCCACAGGGTCAATGAGTTTTCCAAGCTGAGTTATCTGATTAAGCTTTCTGGCAAGGAATCCGTCTAAACAATCTGAAATACCTGAAAAAAGAATCAATACTGCCGACACCACATATCTGCCTTTGAGAAAAGAACTCATAAAAGGCGGTATCAGAAGAAGTCTCAGGTAGCTCAGAATATTTGGGATTGTGAAAATATACTTAAGGTCTATCTTCTTCTCCTTATTCCATTCCATTAAAAAATCTCCCAACTATCAAGTTTTTCATATACCATTTATACCAAATTTTACAAACCATAGATCAGGTTGCTGATTGCGGATGCAAGTCCACCATCTGCAACAAAAGAAAATATTCGGGACTTAGCAAGGCTGTCTTCGGAGATAAACTCAAAAGTCTGCGGGATAATCGGAAGCACAAGGGTGAAAATCGCACAGATAAGCACCACGATAAGTCCGCCTTTGAGAAGTCCTATTGCTCCACCAAGGAGTGAATCGGGCAGACGCAACAAAGGGAGTCTGAAAACCTTTGCCGCTGCCCCTGCTATTTTTCTGAAAATAAAGTGCAGGACTATATAAAGAATTATGCCAAGAACAATGGTGATAATTCCTGTAATTACAGGTTCAATCATACCGGAGATTGAAGATGTAGCTCCCTCCACCGAAAGCAACCCGTCTTCGGGAGCAATGGTGCTGTCAATTGCAGCGGAGGTAACTCCGAAAGCTACAAGCACATACATAAATGCTTTTGGGAATGCTGACAAAAACTCTGCTGAATCAAAGCCTAAATCACCGAATGCCGATTCGCTGAAAAAGCTCTCAATCTTTGCTACTAATGCACCCTCGATAAAGGTTGTGTAGATAAGCTGTGAAAGATAGCGGGAAGCAAAAATTGTTATAGTAACGGTCAGCACAAAAGCCAGCACAGAAAGCAAGGTTTTTGCGGCACCGTTCTTGATTCCCAGAATCAGCGATATAAGCGGTATTACCAGAAAGAAAATATCGTAAAGCATAATGCCTCCGTTTACAGTGAAATACCTATAATTCTATCAAGACCGAGTACATATACACCCGACACTCCGTAAAGACGAATCTGCTTGCAGGTGTTTTCGGTTGAATAGGAAGCAACAATTGTTCCGTTTGACTTATAAAGGCTTACATCAGAGCCGTCAGAAACAGCAATTCTGTCCTTGTATGTGCTTACAGAGGATACACCGAGTTCGGTTTCGATGGTCTTTGTAACCTTACCTGATGAGTTGATGTACTCAAGGTTACAGTTTCTGCCGTCACCGCTACGTGAAACGGACACTACAGCAACACCTACATCGGAGTTGATATCGTATGCTGTAATGGTCATCTGATTGTAAGAAATCTTCTCTATACGTGCAAAGCTGTTGCCTGTGCACACATAAGTACCCTTGGAGCCTACTGCACACACAGAATCTGAAGAAAGATAATCGCAGTCAAACACAGTGTCTTCGCTGATAATGTGCTTTGCTACAGGCTCTTCCTTTCTGAAATCAAGCACATAAATAACGCTTGTTCTCACACCCTTGTCTGCAGATGCACCACAGACAACGGCACCTGTACCCGAGGGATTAAGAGCCATTGACGTGATGTAATAATCAGCAAAGGAAAATGCATATTTATTGCTGTGGTCTGCATTGTAAACGTGAAGCTTGGCATTGTAGCCCATTGCTTCGGTTACAAGAGCATACACACCGTCAGCTGTAATGTCCGCAAGAGAAATCTTCTTTTCGGCTTCGGCTGTGTGCTCCTTACGGGTGAGGGAATATATTGAGTAGCTGTTTGAGCCAAGGTCATAGGCAAGGGACTTGTCCCCTTTTGTTTTAAGGATGGGATTTGCAAGTCCGTGCTGCTCTGAAAATCTCTGCACACCGTCTGCACTCAAAGAAACAAAGTCTGTGTCTGATGCGTAGCAGGCACCCTCTGAAAGCATTCGGAAATTGCCTGCTTCAACAGATGCGCCGATTATGTTTGCAGAAAACTTTTCTTTACCGCCGGAGTTTCGTACACATCCTGTGCAGGAAGGCAACATTCCGCCCGAAAAATAAAGCAACACGCTGAGCACCATTGCCGCAAGTACAAGCAGAGCAATAAGCACACGCTTTTTGTCAATAGGTGCCGCATCATTCTGCTCCTCATATTCATCAAGGGGCAACTGCTCAAAGCTCATAACCTGACGCTCGTCTTTGCCTTTTCTTTCTTTTATGCGATAGTGACCCGCTTTCTTTTTGAATCTACTCACCGCAAAGCCTCCCTTCCCGAAGACAACGTAAAATCATCTGAACATAACTGACAGCACCGGGGCGCTATCAGATATCGTAAAAAACTTCATCAAGATATAATCCGCATGCAGGAGCTGTAGGCCCTGCTTTGGAGCGGTCACAAGCGGCGATGATATCCGCAAGTGAATCGGGGGATGCTCCCCCTTCATTGATAAACAACAGAGTGCCCACCATAATACGCACCATATTGTAAAGAAATCCGTCGCCCGTTACCGAAAAGGTTATAAGGTCACCCTCTCTTTTAACCCGGCAGTCGGTTATTGTGCGGACATTGGTTGAGGTTGTGTTTCCTGCGGCACAGAAGGCTGAAAAATCGTGGGTACCGATAAATGCCTTAACCTCTCTGTCAAGCATTTCTGCATCGAGATAATAGGGATAATGGAGAGCGTAATTTGTGAGAAATGGATTTTTAACGTTACTGTTCCAGATTTTATAGATGTATTCCTTACCCTTACAGCTGAAGCGTGCATTGAAATCCATAGATACATCTTCACAGTCCAGAACCGCTATACTCTGAGGAAGCACTGCATCGATTCCTTTTCTGATTGCTTCGCAGTTTTTGTCGGTATCAATTTTAAAATTGCAGCAGTAGGTATTTGCGTGAACACCGCTGTCAGTTCTGCTGCAGCCGTAAATTGTCACTTTTTTTGAAAGTATACGTTCTACCGCTTCGCTTACACACTGCTGAACAGTTATTGCGTTATCCTGCATCTGCCAGCCGTGATAAGGAGAGCCGTCATAACGGAGAATAAGTTTAAGATTTCTTTCCATATCAGATTACCGCACCGAAATAATGATTTAAAAGCACAACTCCCGTAATTCCGAGACCGAAGAAAATAAGTCCTGCACCGTCTCTCAGGTGAAGCTTCATCTGCTTCATTCTTGTTCTGCCTTCACCGCCTGTGTAGCAACGGCAGCTCATTGCAAAGGAAAGCTCATACGCTCTTCTGAAGGATGAAACGAAAAGAGGAATAAGAATCGGCACAACAGCCTTTACTCTGTCCATAAGCTTTCCGCTTTCAAAATCTGCACCTCTTGCCTTTTGTGCATTGGTAATTTTTTCAATTTCCTCAATAAGAGTTGGTATAAATCTCAATGCAAGAGTCATCATCATTGCAAGAGTGTGTACGGGAATTTTAAAAATCTTTAAGGGTGAAAGAAGCTTTTCAATTGCGTCCGTCAGCACTGTAGGCACAGTAGTATAGGTAAGAATTGAAGAAGCGATTATAAGAAAAATAATTCTTATAGCCATAAAAATTGCCGTTGAAACGCCTTTTTCAGTTATTTTTAAACCGAGGAATAAAGGAATTTCCCAGCTGCCGCCGCTGATATAGAAAATATTCAGCACTGCGGTAAAAATAATTACGGGTACAATAGGCTTAAGGCTTTTAAAAAACACCTTGAAGGGCACACCGCATAAAAGCATTGAAAGAAGAACAACAAGTCCTACAAGGGAAAGTGCAAGGAAGTTTTTGCAAAGAAAAATCATCACAACAAAAAGTACAGTGAAAATTATCTTTGCTCTGCCATCCATTTTATGCACAACCGAGTTTCCTTTATAATACTGACCGATAGTAATATCACTGAGCATTTTTGTCCCCTCCCTTCAGAAGCTTCAAAAGCTCACTTTCGGCTTTTTCCATTGTATAAACATCTGTGCTTACATCATAGCCTTTTTCCTTAAGCTTAAGGAAAAGCTCTGTAAGCTGAGGAATGTTAAGCCCCATATTTTTAAGGCTTTCTGCATGAGAGAAAACTGCATCAACAGTATCGTAATATGCAAGGTGAGAATCGTTCATCACAAGCACCTTTGAGGAGATTTTTGAAATATCCTCCATACTGTGCGATACAACAAGCACAGTGCTGCCCGTTTCTTCTCTGTAGTCGGTTATCATTTTAAGAATAGTTTCTCTGCCCTTGGGGTCAAGACCTGCACAAGGCTCGTCAAGAATAAGCACCTCGGGCTTCATTGCCATTACACCGGCAATAGCAACTCTTCTTTTTTCACCGCCTGAAAGGTCAAATGGTGATTTTTCCATATAGCTTTCATTGAGACCTACATAGCGCATGGATTCTCTTACACGGCTGTCAATCTCCTCTTCAGAAAGCTTCATATTTCTGGGGCCGAAAGCAATATCCTTATAAACTGTTTCTTCAAAAAGCTGATATTCGGGATACTGAAAGCATACGCCCACTCTGAAGCGCACATTTCTGATTTTGCTTTTATCAGCCCAGATATCCTTACCTTCAAGCTCAACTACACCGCTTGTGCCCTTTAAAAGGCCGTTGAAGTGCTGAATAAGGGTGCTTTTACCTGAGCCTGTGTGACCGATTATGCCCACAAGCTCGCCCTTTTCAATCTGCACGTTTATATCTCTGATTGCGTGAATCTGAGAGGAAGTGCCTTTTGAGTAAAGATAATTCAGATTTTTTGTAGAGAGAATAACACTGCTCAATTTTTTGCCTCCATAATATTGACAACCGCTTCCAGAAGCTCGTCAATATCAAGTATATCTTTATTTAAGTTAATTCCGTCTTTGATAAGTAAGTGGGTAAGCTCTGTTGCTTCAGGCACGTCAAGCTTTGCTTTTTTGAGAGTATCAACATTGACGAAAACCTCTTTCGGTGTGCCGTCAAGAATAATCCTGCCCTCATCCATAACAATAACTCTTTTTGCTTTAACTGCCTCGTCCATATAGTGAGTTATGAAAATTACGGTGATGCCGTATTCTTCGTTAAGCATTTTTGCGGTTTTCATAACCTCTCTTCTGCCTCTAGGGTCAAGCATAGCCGTAGGCTCATCGAAAACAATGCACTGAGGCTTCATTGCGATTATTCCCGCAATTGCAACTCTCTGCTTCTGTCCGCCTGAAAGCTTATGAGGCTCAAAGTGACGGAAGTCGTACATTCCCACACTTTTAAGCGCTTCGTCAACTCTCACTCTGATTTCCTTAGGGTCAATTCCTAAGTTTTCAGGGCCGAATGCCACATCATCCTCAACAATGGTTGCAACAATCTGATTATCAGGATTCTGGAATACAACACCGACTGTCTGTCTGATGTCATATTCACGCTCCTCATCAGCTGTATCCATACCATTGACGTATACATTTCCCGATTCAGGCATGATGATAGCATTTGACAGCTTTGCAAATGTTGACTTACCCGAACCGTTATGACCGAGAATAGCAACAAACTCGCCTTTATTTATGTCAAGATCAATATCTTTTATAGCTAAGGGCAGCGGTGTGTCTGTATCGGATTCATAACGGTACGACACATTGCTGAACCTTATTATCGAATTATTTTCCATTTATTCATTTCCTCAGAAATTATTTCTGCCAGATAGCTGTAGAGCCGCAAGGCAGGCAAAGTCCTGTTGATGTAACAGGAAGACCGAGTTCATCAGCAGATACGCTTCCGCCGAAAACGGGTTTGATAACAGAACCGAGTATGTACTGCATGACTGCGGGTGAAAGTCCGGTTGTATAGGAATTTATGAGAAAAAGGAGTGATTCATCAGTA
>CALEIO010000180.1 GCA_937875885.1 uncultured Clostridia bacterium
GGGCTTCTTATTGTCAAACATCAGTTTTCTGAGTCCTGCTGCCATAAAGCCCGCAAGAACAGTTGCAATGCTGCAAGCAATCTGAGTATAAGCTCCGCCTCCCCAGTACACAGAAAGGAAGCGATAAAGTCCGCCTATAAAGCCGGATATAATACCTGCAGGCGCACCAAAAACAAGACCTGCAGTCAAGGGTGCCGCATCACGGACATTCACGGTTGTTCCCAGCCACTCCACTCCGAAACTGGAAGAAAAAGCGGAAACTCCACCAAACAGAACACCGATAATTATCTGCTTTGCTGTATCAGAAAGTTTCTTTGCAGGAGTGTGCTTGTCTGCGAGATATACTGCAAACACAAGAATACAGTTAAACAATATCGGGATAATTAACCTCACAAAAGCACCTCCTTATATAAACAGTTTTATCAATGCCTGAACTAAATTTGATAGAAGGTCACCCACAACACCAATAGCCAAAAGCAAAACCATATACACGAACATACTTCTTCTGCTCACGTAATTCTTTGTCAGGTTGTAATAAAAATTAAACTGACCCTGCAGATTGTAATCTCTGGTCTGGTCCCATTGATATGTAATTACATTTTCATATTTATAATCACGAGGCAGAAAATCCTTATACAGATTTTCTTCAAGACGACGTATGCGATAACAGCCACCATCGTTAAGCTCATAATTTTCGTCGATAGAAAGGGTGATAACCGCTTTCTTCAGCTTCTGTCTATGGAATGCTCCGATTCGGGTGATTTCTTCTGGCAGAAGTCTTGCTTCGTTAATACGAATGGAGTAACCGTATTTTTCGGAAACTACAGGGGTAGTAATCAGATCCTTGAGTCTGCTCAGAGCATTACGGGCATTTACACGTGCCCTGAAGATTTCATCAAGAGATTTCTGGGGCATACGCCAGATAAAGTATGCCTCATCATTATCAAGGAAAGGCTGCAGTTTTTCAAGGTCAACACCAACGAGTGTACCTTTTGGCAACTCTTTCACCTGAAAGTCCAGAGTGCTGATATGCACAATATCCACAGTCTTTCCGTTGTAGGCTATCTCTGAGGTATGAGCATTCTTCATATAGTCTACAATGCAGGCCGCACTGAAAGTTGCCTGCAGAATTTTGGTATTGTTAAAAAGCAAAGATACGTCTTCGATTTCGTTACGGGTAACAGCAAAGGGCACATACACATATAAATATGTGCTGACTTTTGCACCTCGAATACGAATTGCAAGGTCAACATAGCTTTTGCCCTTGGGATTGAGCCAGTTGTTGATATATATTGTGCTTGTATCGTCGCCGTCAATCCAGACAGCCCAGCCATCGTCGGCAAATTTCTTTTGTTTTTTAGCCATTATCCTTGCTCCTTTCTGAATCTACACCTTATTGATAAGTACTCCTCAAAGAAAACTTAAGCTTTCTTTGCTGTAACCAGTTTGTGTACAAACAAAACTACAAGCAAAACTACAAACAAAGCAGCACATGCCTTGTGAAGCACAGAGAACACAGCAATGCTGCGCACATACATCATAACAACACCGCTTACAAGAGCAATGCCGTAAAAAACTCTCATAACAATTTCAAGTGCAGGAATTTTCCACTCTTTTTTTGTTGCAACAGCATAGGCAATCAGTACAATAACACCAACTACGGAAACTGCAATATGAGCTCCCATGCCTGTTAACTTGAGCATAAAGAGTACTGCACCGATAAGCAGCATAACAGGGGTAAAAATAAGATCTTTTTTCATAATAAAAGTCTCCTTTTGAACATAGAATTTCAGATTAATTTTGATTTTAACGGACTTTACCTAAATCCAAAAAATTATAATCCATTTTATTTTACCATTCAGAGTATGACAAACCTCTTACAAACACGGGATAAAAAATAAAATAAGCCGACATTTTGCCGACTTATTTTTTCTTTTTCACTTGTTTTTTCTTTTCCAGAGAAGTCCGCAGGTACCTTCTGCCCAACTGTACTGTGACATATACTCACCGTGAAATTCGGGTTTTCCGCTTTTGAGGTAATTGATATAGTCGCAATCTATCTTTTCTGTATTTATAGAGTAAAGGTAGTTGTTCCTCTCGAAAACATCTTCCATTCCGATTGACTCCAGAGTCTGTCGCAAATCTCTGAACAACTGATGAATGTAATTCTGATTCTTTTTAGCTTCATCGTTGTCCCAGAGAGCAACACCGATTTCATTAATTGTAACACCAGCACCGTTACGGTCAATAAGAAAAGCAAACAGTTCTTTTGTCTTTGAGCGTTTGAATATCATTTTTTCGCCTTTTGCATAAACCTCAAAGTTACCGAAGCACTTAACCTCAAGGGGCTTTTCACTCTGACGTACACCCTTTATGTTATCTATTTCTACCTGCACATCTTTGGCAGACACAGGCTTCATCAGATAGCCCGAAACGTGGAGCTTAAATGCCTGCACAGCATATTCTTCATAGCCTGTGCAGAAAACGATCTTGCAATCGGGTGCAGCGGTTATGATATTCTCTGCAAGGGCAAGTCCCCCCATACCGCGCATATTAATGTCCAGAAAAGCAACATCCACATGGTTTTCTTTGACATAATCCAGGGCTTCTTCACAGACAGAAAACTGTGCTACCTCTGAAATATCGGGGGATGCTTTGATTGCTGACACCAAAGCACCAAGCATTAACACTTCATCATCAACGGCTATTGCAATCATTTGCGCACCTCCTTGGGAATTTTAATAACAACCTTGGTACCAACACCCTTTGTGCTTTCAATTTCAAGGGTACCGTCCACCATTGCTTTGAGTCTTCCGCGGATATTGCGGATGCCCACGTGCTTTCTTTCGTCAAGCAGAATACTTGTGTCAAATCCTACACCATCATCCTCAACAGAAACACAGTAATGGCTATCGGTTTCAAAGGTTTCCACGTGTATTGTGCCGCCTGTCTGAAGCTTCATCAGACCGTGCTTGAGAGCATTCTCTACAATAGGCTGAATGCTGAGGGCAGGAATGTGGAAATCTCCTGAATTCATCTCGAAGGTAAAGGTCATATCGGGAAAACGTACATTCTCAATGCTTATGTAGTAATGCACGTGCTCCATCTCCTGGGACATCAGAATTGGTTTGAGATTATCAAGCTCTCTGAAATTACCACGGAGATATTTGGCAAAATTATGCACCAGTTCCCCTGCCTTTGGGGGGTCTATAATACAAAGCTGCTCTATGCTGCCGAGAGTATTATAAATAAAGTGGGGACGAATCTGGCTCATCATAGTAGAGATTCTGCTTTCGGCAAGCTGGGAATTAAGTTTGATTTTTTCCGTTTCCAGCTCTTTTGCTTTTGCAAGGGCGTTGATACTGTTGGGAATAATTTTAAGCACAGCAACCATAGCCACAATAAAGAAAACAGCAAATACACCTATGGAGGCAAATCCGCTCTTCCAGAGTCCGAAGTAAATCATTACAACGTCAACAGCAAAGGCAATCAGGGGCAATACAGAACCCACATAAAACAATCTATGCTTTTGTTTTGTACACAGCAGTTCTTTTACAAAGCAAATGAGCATAACTGCATTTGCAATCAACTGCATACCGACCCAGTAAATCCACAGGTCGTAAAACAGTATGTCTGTAAGCATAGGTACAAGGAAAATCAATGTATCGGCAACACCGAGTGCTATCACAGTAACTATGCCTGCGGATTTTGTCTTTTTAAGGAAGTTCACAGCGGCCATAAGCAGGAACAACATATAAAAGATTTTAGAAAATCCCAATATGCTTGTATTTGAAATAACAGAATCCTGCCAGAACGAAACACCCTTTGCACTGTATGCAATATACAGTCCGGCAAACAGAACAACGGCACCAAGCACCCAGAGAAGCTTGCCGTTCTTAATATGTATAAGAGTAGAGAACAAAGCAATTCCCAGGAAGAAAACAGAAACAATAACAAAGAAAAGGCCTATGTTTCTCTGCATTTCTCCGCTTTTCAGAATTTCCTTTTCAAACTCGATATCCGACCACAAGGATACATTTGAAAGCATCTCGTCAATAGCAGTTTCATTTCCGAACTTATGGGGGTTATGAATAAGAATTTCCATAGGTTCTGTACTTCCTGCCGACAAAAAATATGCACACCAATTAACACCGCAGGCAGCATCACCGAAAATCGGATTTTCGTGATCACCCATAAAAAGCTCCTGACCTTCCTCACAGAAGGAAATATTGATGTGATCGGAATATAGCGCAACAGGGGTATCGCCGTCGTAAACACCAACATACTCGCCGTCAGGGGTCAGCATATGAAAATTACCCCTTAAGGTAACATCACCTTTTGTGGAGGGGATGTGCTGTCCTTTAACAATATCCTTCCACTCTCCGTCACCAATGCGGTACTCACCATCAAAATACACCTGTGCACGCAAAGCCGGAATTGCCGCAAGGCTGTTCTTATTGCTTACCCAGAGCATAGATATTGCCGCAAGTAACACAAGCAAAACACCTATGACAGCAAAGGGAAACTTGCTGAATGTTTTCTTTTTATTTTCAGGGTTTGTTATCAATTCGTCCATAATTATTCAACTCCCCTTTTAAGGATAACTTTCTTTCATCCGTTCAACTGTTATTATAGCATACTTTTGAATCAATAAAAACACTTTCGCAAAATTTGATAATCTTTTTATCATCCTGCATAAACAAAAATAAAAAAGCCGATTTAACAATAAAACTGTTAAAACGGCTTTGTTTTTCTATTCAATTTTTTGGCTATCATAAAATTACCACTCGGCAAATCTGATTTAAGAAACCGGACTGCCTATGATAAATTACAAAGCAAAATCAAAGAATATAGTCATCATCAGAGCTGCTGAAAAATATAGCATCCTGCTTTTTCATCTGCTCAAGACTTGCACGATTTGACCTGATGAAAAAGAAGAAAATGATCTTACCTGTCAGGAATATCAGAACAAGAGGTAATTCTCTTATATATATAAGCAGGTAATGATTCATTCCTTCGAAGAAGCTGCTGTAAAAACCTGCAAAATAAACGAATCCCAGGAATGCAAAATAATAGGCAATCAGCAAGAACTCAACCGCTGATGCTACCTTGGGAGCACAAATCAACAATGCAACAAGAATCACATACAACAAGCCAAATAATGCCAAGGCTATAGTATTGAGAAAATCAGCATTGCCGCCGTAATACGCTCCAAAGACTACTATAGAAAAAGATAGAGTTTTAATGGGACGATACATAACAATAAAAGGCAGAACAATCTTGAAGATTATTCCAAACCAGTTGCCCATTCTCTCTACAATACCAGCAATTAACTTAAACATAGCCAATCACACCTGTATGAAAATAAATCAGTTCTCAAAGAAGCTGTTGAAGTCAACATAGCCGTTGTCGTGCTCGTGGTTTACGGGCAGAATTGCAGATGCTACTACTGCATCCTCTTTCTTAAAAAGGAAAATTTCCATTTCAACTTTTTCGTATGTCTTTTTCATATCAAAAAACACCTTTCATAATAATTTCTGAAAACACCCGATTACTGTAACCGAATGAATTCACAAAAGAATGTAATCTGAATTCTGACTGTTGCCCCGCTTTTTTCGGAGCAACAGTCAGAAACAACTGTCAGAAATTTCTTGCAGGATTATGAGAAATTCACAAGACCTGCAGCAGATGTAAAGCTTGCGCTGCAGCCGCCGAAGCTTACTGTACCTGTGTAGTTGTTGTAGTAAACTCTTGCAAGGCCGTTAGCATCTGTGTAGCGGATGTAGGAGCGAGCTGTGATTTCTGCATCGTGAGCTGCTGTAAGTGCGTCACCCTCAAGACCCTTGTATGTAATAACAGCTGTGTAAAGTCTGTACTCATCAAATGCCTTGTGGTCGGGAACGCCGCTACACTTAACATTCTGAACATACTTGTAAGTCTCTGTGGTATTAACACCATTTACGTTTTCGCCACAGTACTCAATGTTGTAGTCCTCGTTGCTCACACCTGCATTCAGAGCAGCTTTTTCTGTTGTTGCTGTTTTAGCAATAACATAACCATACTCTGCACCCTTTGCGTTAGGTGTCTTGCCGTCACGGGTTGCAATAGCATTGATATCGGCATACAGCTTTTCGCTGATTACAGTTACAAATCTGAGACCTGTACCTGCTTCGCCGTAGTGAGCAACATTATCTTCCTTAATGTCACGGATCTGCACACCTGTAAGGTCATAGCCGGGATACATACCGTCTGCATAAGGAACAGCCTTGGAGTCCTCTGCATCCTGTGCAACTGCATCTACAACAATCCAGTGAGCATAAACATCTGTATCCTCTGTGTAAACATCAGTCCACTTAACGGGTCTGGAGTTGTCGTCGTTGTCCTTATCAAGGTACCAGCCCTTGAACACGTATTTGTTGTGGTCTGTGTAGCTAAACTGGGGAACATCGTAGAATGTTGCTACTGTGTTATTTTCGCTCAGCTCAAGTGCATTTTCGGGAGCATTACCGTTTTCGTAGTAAACGCGGAATACATCCTCTGCAATGTCGCTGTTGTTAGCGTGGAATGTAACTGTGAAGAGCTCTTCCCACTTTGCTGTGAGCTCAACATCCTGTGCAACTGCAGCATCAATTTTTGTTACAAGGTTGCCATTTGTATCGTACCAGCCAAGGAACTTGTAGCCTGTACGTGTGGGGATTGCATCAGAAAGATCTGTCTCGTAGCTCCAGATATGACCTGTGCGGTAAACAGTCTTGCCGTCTACCTGAACTGTGTAATTCTCAAAGTTCTCGATGTGGTCATCATCTGTTTCTGTAAAGTTAATATCGAAAATTACATTGTATGTCTTGGGAGCAAGCTCGATTGTCAGGAGCTGTGTCTGATGTGCAGGGTTAAGACCCTCAAGAGCACTGTAACGAGCAGAGCCGTTGTAATATACAAAGAAGGGAGCTTCCTCGAGAGAGTTGTACTGAACCTCTGTGTCGTGTACTGTAATGCTGTCAAGTTTTACAGCATAGTCATAAATTGTGTGACCGTCGGGCATTGAAATCCAAACATCTTCGCTGTCGTAGCCGATGCCCTCAGCATTTAAGCTTGTGTTGTTGCCCACCAGAGTATCGCCATCTACCATCTGGCTGATAACAGGCCAGTTCTGTGGGTTTGAACCGCTTACAAGGTCGTTGTAAAGCACAAGAACCTCTGCTGTGGAGGGACGGAATCCCTCGCCGATGGAGGAAGCGATAACCTTGTAGAAGAGTGTGAAGTCTGTGGGATCGAATACCATTATGGCGTTTACATCAGCTACCAGGGGATCTGTCTCGCCAAGCTCTGCCATAAAGTCGGTTGCGTTGTAAAGTGAATAGTCGCCTGCTTTTTCGCTGTCAATACTCTCGGGCTCGTTCTGATAACTAACCAGGTAGTTGGGGTTATTAATAAGAATTCTGTACTGTGTGCCGTCGTTGGGAAGCTGTGTGAAAGCATACTGTGCTTTACCCATAGGCTTTTCAGTCAGAGTGGACTCAAGGTCGGAGTAATAAACCTCTATCTTCTGAGTATCAATTGTTTCTGCATAACCGTTGGGAAGAATCTTCTGAAGGAGTACGGTAACTGCATGTGTGCGGTCAGTCTCGTTAATGATACGAACTTCATCTCTGTTATCGTCAAGGTAGTAGTAACCTGCAACAGAAACTACACCCTCTACTGTGATAGGCTCTTTCCATACTGCGCGAAGAGTAAGGTCATCGTGAAGAATCTTATCAGATGTTGCCATAACATCTGTGGTCTCGCCTGTTGTTTTGTCAACTTCGTACCAGCCAAGGAAGGTATATCCGCCTTCACGTGTAACTGTGTACTCGGAGAGGTCAGGAACATTGAGCAGGTTGCCTTCGCTCTTGGAAGCTGTTGTGCCGTCAGCAAAAGTACCACCGTCGGGCTCAAATGTAACAGTGTGAGTCTTGATGCTTATAACACCTGTGATTTCACCCTGCTGATTGCCGTTTGCATCGAAGTATGCACCTTCGAGTGTTGTGTCTGCAGTGGGAGGAACCATACCACCGTCAACGCTAACGGTTGCCTTGTATCTGCCTGCAGGAGTTACATAAACAACATCGTCTGTTGTGTCGGTATAAACGATGTCACCATTCTGAAGAACGAAAGAAACAACTTCCATTCTGTAGTAGTATGTTTCGCCAGAGTTCTGAGTCCATACAGGATATGTACCTGTAGCGTTACCGTTTTCGTCGAGAGTTAATGTAACGTAAGTATCGTGATGCTGAATAATGTGGTGCCAGCCTGCCTCTGTGAACTCGTTGAATTCTGTGTTACTCCAGAAAGAAACCTTTACGTCTGCAGCAACGGGCTTGTACTGGGGATATTCCTCAACAAGCAGTTTTGCTGCTTCGTCAAGTTCTACATTGAACTCAAGGTCAGAGTTGCTGGGTGTAAACTTGAGAGTTACAGTAAGGGTAACGTTACCCTCTGCATCAACCTCTGTGGTATAACCCAGATTTTCGTAGCCGGACTTTGAAGTCTCTACTGCATACTCCATACCCTTTGCAACATTTACAAGGTTGGGAGCTTTTGCTGTATATACGGTCTTTGTAACAAAGCCGTCTTCGTTTGTAGTTTTCTCTGCTGTGTAGTTTGTATCATCTACAACTACGGGAGCAAGAACGTCAGCATAGTCTGTGTTGCTGCCGATTAATCTGTGCATAAGGTCAAAGGAAACATCGAACTTTGTTGTTTTGTTAATGTCAATGCTTCCATCCTCTGCTGTGTGATCGAGAACGATGTTTACTGTAACATCCATACCCTCTACCCATACTGCCTCAAGCACATAAGGAGCAGCGATAGAACCTGTAAGGATAGCGTTTGCAGGGTAGATATTGCCCTCTGCATCTTTCCAGCCTGCAAATACATAGTCTTCTTTTGTAATAGCGGGTCTTGTTGTTACAGAGGAACCTGTTACATAGTACTCTGTGTCGCCAAGCTGTTTTCCGCCATCCATATACTTAACAGAGTTAAAGAAGACGTATCTTGTACGGTCAGCCTCGTGCATAACCAGAAGCTGGTTGTCAATCTTTGTGCTCTCATCAGCTGTGTAATAAAGATGATAGGAGCCTGTGTCAAGAACAGATGTATAGATACCTGTGGAGTCTGCTTTCTTCTGAAGCTCTACAAACTCATTACCGTTTATATCTTTTGCAAAAACAGTAGTGTAATTTGTAACATCTTCAAGGTTTACTCTTGTACCCTGTGCTGTGTGAGTTACAGAGTCGTATGTACCGTCAAGGTAAACTTCTACAGTACCGTTGTAGATAGGCTTTGTTGTGTCGTAAACATAAGCGTATGTGTAACGTGTGTAGCCCTCGTCATCTTTGTACTCAGCCTGAACCTCTACCATATACTGTGTGTTGGGGTTAAGACCTTCAAAGAGGATTGTGCCGTCAGCCTGCTTTATGCCCTCTTTACCATCGATAAAGTATCTGCATCTTGAATCAAGGTTACCTGTGAGGGTAAGTGTGTATGCAGTTGTGGATGTTGTGGGCTTTTTGAAAACATAAGTAGTTGTTGTAGCAGTTGCTGTTGTCTGCTCGTGGAACTTACAAGTACCCTTCTTGATTGTAAGTGTTACCTTTGCATCGCCTGTGGTGCTTGTGCCTGCCTTGGTACCTGTGATGTAGTAGTCACCACCCTCGGAAGTAAGAGTAATGTACTGACTACCTGAAGCAATCTTACCACTACTTACTGTACTCTGTACGCAAGTGATATGAAGAATTGCACTTTCACCCAGGAGGTCTTTTACGTTTCTCTTGTCGCCCTCAAAGATACCGATTGTTACATCGTCCATATCCTTCTGAAGGCTGTGGTCTACAATACCACTGTAGGTGTAATTGGGTCTCCAGAATGAGCCTGAGGAATTAACTGTACCTGTGTGGGAATCTGTACCGAGAACGTTGCCGTTTTTGTCTTTTACTGTAACGGAGATTGTACCGCTGTAAGCATTGTTATCAGAAATAGAAGAACTTGTACCGGAAGTGTTGGAACCGTAAATAGCAGCCCAGCAATAACCTTTGCCGGAGAATGTATCTTCGTAGCTTCTGCCTTCCATATTGGTACTGGATGCAATCTTGCTGTTGTAAATCTCAACCTCACCATCTGTATTGTTGATGTAATACATATTATGAGAGTTGTACACATACAGATATGTACCAAGAGTGTTTGTCCACTCATAAGTAAGCTCCTGCACGTTACCATCGTAGCCGGTAACACGTGCCTCCAGAAGCTCACTGGAACGCAAGTCAGTCTGAGCTCCTCGCATAAAGCTTACGATCTCTACTTTGATAGCAGAGTCTGCTGCGCCTACTGCCATATTAAAAGGTACAATGCTGAGAAGCATTACCAGAACCAGCAGTAACGACAATCCTTTTCTGAAAATATGTTTATTCATTTTCCTTCCTCCAATCAAACTGATAAAATTCTTTGAATAAACTTATATGATAAATCCGGCACGCAAGACATATTGCAACCGCAAAAGTCAGAATTCGTACCGATAATTATAGCCATTATAGCCATATATTTTCTGATTGTGTAAAATAACAAAGGATTCTCACCCATTTTACACTATATTATAACATACAAACCATTACAAATCTCTTACAAAAAGCAAAATAAGCCGCCAAATCGACAGCTTATTTTATTATGTTTTTTGTGCAATTTTACTTAATGTTACAAATTCCGCCAACAGTATCGATTTCAGCATTACAACTGCGACGTAATTTATGCGAGTGGTGAACATTCAACACCTGCATTTTCAATTAAGATTCTTACTTGCTTTTCTTCTTGCTGATTTTGTCCAGTCCGAAGAACAAAAAGCCAACAGCAACAAATGCTACTGAAAGAATACCAATCCACATAAGCACACCTGAAACACCCTGTGTATCAAGATTTACAAAGAAGTAAGGATAGATGAGGGGTGTGGTGGTTGTGGGGATAAGAATAGAAGAATCGAACTTAAGAATTGTTGCCTGAATCAGCAGGAAAATCACATAGCACAGAGGGAATGCAATGGATGCAATGGGATAGTACCACTTGCACTTTTTACGCTCATAGAAAAGGAACCAGTCTGCTATGTACAACACAGGAAGAATAACGTGGAAGCAAAGGCTGCCGATTCTCCAGTTTGCCTGGGGATCACGACCCTCTGCGCCTGCAAGCATAATGTTGAACACAAGGAATGTAAGAAGAATTCCAAGCACACCGATAAACTTCAAAGCGGGAGCAGCGCTAACATAGCTGTCCTCTTTCTTCTTTGCAGTCTGGATAAGACCTGCAAGCATTACACCAATGCAAAGGAAATTGCTGATGTTGGTAAAGTGAACGTAGAAGTCCCAGCGAATAACACTTATGTTATCAAAGATACCAAGGCTTGCAACAAGACCCACAAGACCAAGTGTGCAATAAATGGTCTGA
>CALEIO010000181.1 GCA_937875885.1 uncultured Clostridia bacterium
GAAAACTTCACCCGATATTATAAATCACCACAAAAAGAAAAAGGGCATTGCAACTTTGTGCAATGCCTTACCTTTTTCTTGAATCTTAAATTTAAACCGATAAAGATCAGAGAATCTCTGTCTCATCGTTATCAACACTTGAAGGAACAGGCTTCTTTGTTGTTGTGGGCTCTTCAACCGCACTTGCTACGATAGCTTCTTCATTATTGAACACAACGATTTCAATCTGATATGCTTCATATAACTTCTTCATTTTTATCACCTCATAACTTTATTTGCCTATGGGCACAAAAGGAAGTTCAATTGGTTTATCTTCTTCATCCGGAACAAATCCGGAACTGCTTGCTGTAATAACCTCAGAATCAGAAAATCTGGTCACACTGAATTCAGGAGAAAAATATTCTGCTTTATTCATAGTTACTATCAGTTTGCTTCGTAAGCAGTTGCAGCTACATTGTAAGCAGCAATTGCATTTGCAAGTGCTACAAGTGCAGGCTTTTCTGTCTTCTGCTGTGCCACATAAGCGTAGCTGAGTGCACTGTACTCAACAGTCATATCGCCGCATTCAATTACAAATACTGTGTCAAGATCGTGAGCAGCAATCTGATCAAGGCAGAGAACATAAAGGTCACCATTCTTTGCCAGAGGAGCTAACAGACCATTAACACGTACACCGATAGCTACATCCTCGGGGATCTCCTCAGCAATAGCATCTTTATCAACTGTGAAATAGATATTCAGAGTTGTCTCAGACTTAAGAACGAGAGAAGCACCATAGTACTTAATTGCATCGCCCTCACCCTCGATTACAGGAGCAAATGCAGAGAGATCTGCTTCAGTAACAACCTTGTCAGCTTCTGTCATATACTCTGTATCGTTTGCAAGGTTATCTGTGTTGTAATTAAAATACAGCTGGGATGCAGTTGCATAGTTAAGGAGTGCCTTAACAAGCTCCTGCTCGTCGGGATAAAGTTCAGGATTTGCAAGGATGTACTCGCAATAATCCTGTACAGTGTATGTATAAGTCTCTGTTGAATAATCAGATGCTACAAGCTGAATCTCAATAACAGAAGTTAACTCCTTTGCAGAAACATCAGCTGTAACAATCAGATAATTATCATACCATACACCATCGTTGAGAGAAAGTTCAATCTGTGTGTACTCACCTGAGTTGGGAACGTTAACAATGATCTTTGCATTCTCATCGTTAATAATCTCTTCATCCTCAATGTAGAACCAGAAGTTAACTCCAAGGTTACCACCGAGAGTTACTGTTGAACCAACAAGGTCAGGAGCAGCAATCTCGTCATCTGTAGCAGGCTCTTCATCACCTGATGACTCGGGCACGTCAGGAACTACAGGATCTTCAGGATCTTCAGGATCCTCAGGAAGCTCGGGATTAAGAATTGAATAGATATCATCATAACCCACTGTATTGCCATTGTCCCAGATCATATAATAGCAGATACCTTCGTAGTAACCATCAACGATATCAGGAGTATGATCGCGATGACCGGGATTATCGTTGGAAATACCACTGATAAGGAAACCTTCTACATCTGCGGGAAGGTTGTAGCTGTAGTAATCGTATGTACCATCGTTGTCATAATAATCCATAGGTACGCCGTGCCACTCGGGATTCTGTGCAGCAGATCCCCAGAAATAGATACATACATCAGACCACAGCCAGTTATTCTGGAAGAATACAGTAACAAGTTCTACTTCGTCAGAATCTGTTGCTTCAGGCTCTGTTGCTACGGGCTCTGTTACTGCAGGCTCGGAGGGCTCTACAGGAGTAACATACTCGTAAACACCTACGAATGTACCCTGTTCAGAGTTCCAATCCATATAGTAACCATAGCCGTCCTTGATATCTGTTATATCAGGAGACTGGGTATTATTACCATTGTCAAGACCTGCGAAGAGCATACCCTTTGCATCTGCAGGAATTGTTGCCTTGTAAACATCCTGACCGAATGCATTTGTCTCTACATATTCCACAGGATTACCGGGCCATGCAGGACTTGCTTCGATTGCACTATCCCAGAAATAAACAGTAATATCTGTCCACATCCAAGCGTTTGTAAAGTAAACTGTGATGTAATTGTTCTGTACAGGAGCATCTGTTGCAACAGGCTCTGTTGCAGCGGGTTCTGTAGCCACAGGCTCAGTCTCAACAGGATCAGTTGCTACGGGCTCTGTTACTGCAGGCTCTGTTACTGCAGGCTCGGAGGGCTCAACAGGAGCAACATACTCGTAAACACCTACAAATGTACCCTGTTCAGAGTTCCAATCCATATAGTAACCATAGCCGTCCTTGATAT
>CALEIO010000182.1 GCA_937875885.1 uncultured Clostridia bacterium
CCGGAAACGATATGAGATTCTCTGACAAGAGAGTTGAGTCCTGCCGTAACTTTGCAAATAAGCTTTACAATGCAAGCCGCTTTGTTCATATGAACATCGACGACCACGATATTCCCTGCGAGCTTCCCGAAACTCTTACAACTGAAGACAAGTGGATTATCTCTGCTGTTAACACAGTTGCAAAGGAAGTTGCAGATAACCTTGATAAGTTCGAGCTTGGTATTGCTGTTCAGAAGCTTTACGATTTCATCTGGGATTGCTACTGCGACTGGTACATCGAGCTTACAAAGTCCAGACTCCGCGAGGAGGGTGAAACTGCAGACAATGCAAGAAAGGTTCTCACCTGGGTACAAGGGCACAGAGGAAAATGAGATTTGTCAGAGAGTTATCCTCCACGTGCTTACAGGAACACTCAAGCTTCTCCATCCCTTTATGCCCTTCATCACAGAGGAAATCTGGCAGACTCTCCCCCACGAAACAGAGGGCGAGACAATTATGCTCCAGAAGTATCCTGAGTATGACGAGGCTCTTAACTTCCCCTGTGAGGTAGCAGCAACACAGAAGATTATGGAGGCTATCACAGCTATCCGTACAAGACGTAACGAAATGAACGTACCTCCTTCAAAGAAGGCAAAAGTTTATATCGCTACAAAGAATGCTGATACCTACGAGCTTGGTGCAAAGTTCATTGTTTCTCTTGCATCCGCTACAGAGGTAGAGATTGCAGAAGAGTTTGAGCTTGACGGTGCAGTTACAATCGTTGTATCCGATGCGAAAATCTACATCCCCATGAGTGAGCTTGTAGATAAGGAAGCAGAGCTCAAGCGTCTTGAGAAAGAGTATGCTCAGGTAGAGAAACTCCTCAAGCAGGACGAGGGCAAGCTTGCAAACGAAGGCTTTATGAGCAAGGCTCCCGAAGCTGTTGTTGAGAAAATCAAGGCTCAGGCAGCACGTGAGCGCGAGCAGCTTTCTCTGATTCAGGCAGCTATTGATGCACTTCAGTAATCTGCAGAAAACTTAATACTTAATAAAAATAACGGCAGAAGCATTTATTGTGCTTCTGCCGTTTCTGTTTGTAATAACAATTTGTGTTGTGGTGTTAAATTGTGTGGGCTTTGTAAACCTCGCCGTTTTTCTCCAGGTCCTTCCACAGAAACTCTTTGCCGTCAAAGGTCATATAGCTGTGAGGTGAGTTTTCTTTGGGGATGGAAACGGAGCCGGGATTTATGTAGGTATGGGTGCTGAATTCTTCGCACACAGGTACGTGGGTGTGTCCGTGAAGAAGGATGTCTCCTGCTTTGACAGAGGGGAGGTTGTTATTGTTGAAGTTGTGTCCGTGAGTGATGAAAATCAGCTTTTCGTCAGCGCTCAACAGAGCATACTCTGCCAATACGGGGAAGGAAAGCACCATCTGGTCTACCTCGGTATCGCAGTTGCCGCGCACACAGAGAATTCTGTCTGCAAGGGGATTGAGCATTGCGATTACCTCTTTAGGAGCATACTCGCAGGGCAGGTCGTTGCGGGGACCGTGATAAAGAATATCACCCAGTAGCAGGAGTCTGTCTGCATTTTCTGCCTTGAAAGCGTCGAGCAGCATACGGCAATAGTGAGCCGAGCCGTGAATATCAGATGCAATAAGCCATTTCATAGTGTGAACATCTCCTTGTAAGCAGAGTTATTTTGTCTTTTTGGCGTAAGCTTCCTTGAAAGGAAGAACGTTTCCTTTTTCGTCCTTAACGCTTACGTTGTCAAGAGTGCTTTCAAACTGGGAGCGGATGCCGCCAAGGTAGATTTTGTAGAGCTCTTTCTGCTCTGCTTGCTCCTCCGGGGTAAGACCTTCTTCGCGCTTTTTCTTTGCAAGCTCGTTGATTCTTTTAAGTGTATTGTCTGCCATTTTGTACCTCTTTATATGTGAGTAGTTTTATTTTGCGAGAGCTTCTTCCCACTCGGCCTCCTTAAAGCCGATGAGCACTTGGTTTTCTGCAATCAGCAGGGGACGCTTTACAAGCATTCCGTCGGTAGAAAGCAGAGCATACATCTCTTCTTCGCTCATATTGGGAAGCTTGGTTTTGAGCTCCATTGATTTGTAAAGGAGTCCGCTTGTGTTGAAGAATTTGCGCAGCTCTTTGCCGCTTGTTTTGTGCCAGAGCTTTAACTCTTCTGCGGTGGGGTTTTCTTCTTTTATGTTTCGCAGTGTATATTCTATGCCTTTGCTCTCAATCAAGGCCTGGGCTTTTTTGCAGGTTGTGCATCGGGGATAGCATACAAAAATCATAATTCACCTTTAATTAAAAACCTTTCATTGTAAGAGAGATTCTCTTTTTAGCCACATCTACGGAAAGAACTTTTACCTTTACGATGTCGCCGACTTTCAGCACCTGTGAGGGATGCTTTATGAATTTATCGCTTATCTGGGAAAGATGAACAAGGAACTGCCGGTTTTCTTTATTGCCGGTGGAGATGACCCGGTGGGCAGCTACGGCACAGGTGTCCAAAGGGCAGTTGAAGAATTTAAGAAGCATGGCATGGAGCGGGTGAGTTTGAAGATTTATCCTCTGGGCCGTCATGAGATTCTCAATGAA